>CAMLRH010000152.1 GCA_946482375.1 uncultured Caulobacteraceae bacterium
CAGCAGGAGTTCGAGCGCGAGGTCGCCCGCGAGTTCCAGGCCATCCCCGGCGCCCGCATCCGCTTCGGCATCGACGGCTCGACCCAGTCGATCAGCATCGCGCTGACCAGCGACGACGGGGAGAAGCTCGCCGCCGCCGCCCGCGCGGTGGAGACCCAGATGCGAGGCGTCCCGGGCTTCAGCAACGTGGTCAACAGCTCCGCGCTGGCCCGCCCCGAGCTGGTCGTCACCCCGCGCACGGAAGAGGCCGCGCGCATGGGCGTGTCGCCGGCCGCCATCTCGCAGGCCGTCCGCGTCGCCACCATCGGCGACATCGACCAGCTGCTGCCCAAGTTCAACCAGGGCGATCGCCAGATTCCGATCCGACTGCGCTACAGCGAGGCGGGCCGCGAGGACCTGGCGGTGCTGCAGAACATGCGCGTGCCGACGGCGAACGGCGACTCCGTGCCGCTGTCGGCGGTGGCCGACATCACCTTCGGCGCCGGTCCGTCCCTCATCGAGCGGCTGGACCGCCAGCGGTCGGTGACCATCACCGCCGAGCTGAACGACGTGGCGCTGGGCAAGGCCAGCCAGATCGTCCACGAACTGCCGGCGCTGAAGAACCTGCCCGCGGGTGTGGAGGAGCAGCCGGCCGGCGACGCCGAGGCGCTGGCCGAGATGGGCATGGGCTTCGCCATGGCCCTCTTCACCGGCATCCTGCTGATGTACGCGGTGCTGGTGCTGCTGTTCCACAGCTTCACCCATCCGATCACCATCCAGGCGGCGCTGCCGCTGGCTATTGGCGGGGCCTTCCTGGCCCTGCTGCTCACCGGCAACAACATGTCGATGCCGGCGCTGATCGGCCTGTTGATGCTGATGGGCATCGCGGCGAAGAACTCGATCCTGCTGGTCGAGTACGCGCTGGAGGCCATGAAGCGCGGCCTGAGCCGCTACGACGCGTTGATGGACGCCGCCCACAAGCGGGCCCGGCCGATCGTGATGACCACGGTGGCCATGGGCGCGGGCATGCTGCCGGTGGCCAGCGGCTTCGGCGCCGACTCCGCCTTCCGCCAGCCGATGGCCGTGGCGGTGATCGGCGGCCTGATCACCTCGACGCTGCTGTCGCTACTCTACGTCCCGGTCGTCTTCACCATGATCGACGACATCCGCGGCTGGATTCTGAGGCGTATGGCCCCGAGGTTCGCCGCCCAGCGCGGCGAGGTGCCGGAAGGGACGGCGGAGTAGGGCCCGCTTCGGGCAAAAGCCGGTGGGCCGGCAGCCGCTGAAGGCTACCGATCGCCATAGAGCTGATCTATTGAAAACATAGATTCATTCGCTTTGCTCTTGAGAAAAGGGAGGCGTCTAATAGCCGCGTTCTCGGAGGAACAGCGCCATGGACGACAGCAGCCCCCTTTCCAACCCGATGAAGGAGCCCGCGGCTCTCAGGACACTGCTCGGCCGCACCAACCGCGACTGGTGGCCCAACCAGCTCTCTCTGGAAATCCTGCACCAGCACGGGGTCAGCGGCGACCCGATGGGTGACGACTTCGACTACGCGAAGGAGTTCCAGACGCTGGACTACTTCGCGGTCAAGCGCGACCTGACCGCCCTGATGACCGACAGCCAGCCGTGGTGGCCGGCGGATTATGGTCACTATGGTCCCTTCTTCATCCGCATGGCCTGGCATAGCGCGGGCACCTACCGCACCGGCGATGGGCGCGGCGGCGCCAATTCGGGCAACCAGCGCTTTGCGCCGCTGAACAGCTGGCCGGACAACGCCAACCTCGACAAGGCCCGCCGCCTGCTCTGGCCGATCAAGAAGAAGTACGGCCGCAAGCTGTCCTGGGCCGACCTGATGATCATGGCCGGCAACGTCGCCTTCGAATCCATGGGCGCGCCCGTGTTCGGCTTCGGCGGCGGGCGGCGCGACATCTTCGAGCCCGAGAAGGACGTCTACTGGGGCACCGAGGAACAGTGGGTCGGCCGCGAGGGCAACCTGACCCGCATCGACGAGGAGTCCGGCCGGGCGCTGGAGAACCCGCTGGCGGCGATCCAGATGGGGCTGATCTACGTCAACCCCGAAGGCCCCGGCGGCGACCCCGACCCGCTGAAGTCGGCGCGCGACATCCGCATCACCTTCGAGCGCATGGGGATGAACGATGAGGAAACCCTGGCGCTCACCGCCGGCGGCCACACCTTCGGCAAGTGCCACGGTGCGGGCGACGCCTCCAAGGTGGGCGCGGAGCCGGAGGGCGCCGACATCGCCCAGCAGGGCCTGGGGTGGACGTCCAGCCACGAAAGCGGCCTGGGCGACCACACCATCACCAGTGGGCTGGAAGGACCGTGGACGCCCACGCCGACCAAGTGGACGATGAACTACTTCCACATGCTGCTGGACTATGAGTACGAGCTGGTGCGCAGCCCCGCCGGGGCGAAGCAATGGCAGCCCGTCAACCAGAAGCCCGAGGACATGGCGCCGGGCGCGCATAGCCCCGACAGGCGCGTGCCGACGATGATGACGACGGCCGACCTGGCCTTCAAGATGGACCCGCAGTACCGGGCGATCTGCGAGCGGTTCCGCGACGACCCGCAGGCTTTCGCCGACGCCTTCGCGCGGGCCTGGTTCAAGCTGTGCCACCGCGACATGGGGCCGAAGTCCCGCTACCTCGGCCCCGAGGTGCCCAAGGAGGACCTGATCTGGCAGGACCCGATTCCGCCGGCCGATCATCCGCTGGTGGAGGCCGCCGACATCCGGTCGCTGAAGGACAAGCTGCTGGCCAGCGGCCTGTCGGTCGCCGACCTGGTGCGCACCGCCTGGGCCTCGGCCGCGACCTATCGCGGCTCGGACCATCGCGGCGGCGCCAACGGCGCGCGCATCCGGCTGGCCCCGCAGAAGGACTGGGAGGTCAACGAGCCCGAGAAGCTGGCGCGGGTGCTCAAGACGCTTGAGCAGATCAAGGCGGATTTCGACGGCTCGGCTTCGGGCGGCAAGAAGATCTCGCTGGCCGACCTGATCGTTCTTGGCGGTTCGGCCGGGGTCGAGAAGGCCGCCCGCGACGCCGGCCACGACATCGAGGTCCCCTTCGCGCCCGGCCGCACCGACGCCTCGGCCGAACAGACGGACCCGGAGAGCTTCGAGGTGCTCGAGCCCAAGGCGGACGGTTTCCGCAACTACCTGCAGGTGCGGTTCAGCGTGCCGACCGAGGAGTTGTTGGTGGACCGCGCCCAGCTGCTCGGCCTGAGCGCGCCGGAGATGACCGTTCTGGTGGGCGGCCTGCGCGTGCTGGGCGCCAACCACGGGGCCTCCCGACACGGCGTGTTCACCGACCGGCCGGGTCAGCTGACCAACGACTTCTTCGTCAACCTCCTCGACATGGGCACGGCCTGGAAGCAGGTCGATGACAGCGGCGACGACCTGTTTGTGGGAACCTGCCGCAGGACCAACGAAGAGAAGTGGACGGCCACCCGCACCGACCTGGCGTTCGGCTCGAACTCCCAGCTGCGGGCGATCTCGGAGGTCTATGCGTCGGACGACGCGCGCGACACCTTCGTGCGCGAATTCGTGCGGGCCTGGACCAAGGTGATGAACGCCGACCGCTTCGACCTGCCGCGCTCGGTGCGGGCGCCGAAGCCGGCGCGGGCGGCCTGACCTCAGGACCACCCCTCGCAGGCGCTCGCGTCCGCGCGGGGTGGTCTGGAAAGGGGACTTACGATGCGCCGCAGCCAGGTCGACGGGCTGGACCCCAGGCGGACATACTGGGTTCCGGCCGTCGTCTCGCCCGTCAGGGACTGGCGCGGCGCGCCGGGCAGCCATCCGGGGTCGCGCTATCTGGTCAACCGCGAGACCTTCCGGGCGAGCCGCGACGAGTTCGACACCTTCGAGAGCCGGCTCACCTGCCTTCAATGGATCCTGGCGAACCGCGCGACGCTGAACCGGACCCTGCCGGGCGCGCCGGTGAAAGCCGTCCGCCTCGATCGCTGGCTGTTGGGCATGGAGTGACGGGTCGCAAGCCGACGTTGTCTGAATGCGTTGTGGCGCGCAGAGTGCCCTCCGCGAACGGGAGGGGTTCATGAGCACGGTTCTGGTCACCGGCGGGTCCGGGTTTATCGGCAGTCACTGCATCATTCAGCTGCTGGCGGCGGGGCATACGGTGCGCACGACGGTGCGCAATCTCGCCCGCGAGGCCGAGGTGCGGGGGATGCTGGAGCGGGGCGGGGCCACGGGGCTCGAGCGCCTGAGCTTCTTCGCCGCCGACCTCAACGGCGACGCGGGCTGGGCCGAGGCCGTGGCCGGTTGCGACTACGTTCTGCACGTCGCCTCGCCGTTCCCGGCCGACACGCCGAAGGACGAGAACGACCTGATCGTGCCGGCGCGCGAGGGGGCGCTGCGGGTGCTGCGCGCGGCGCGGGATGCGGGGGTGAAGCGGGTGGTGCTGACCTCGTCCTATGCCGCGATCGGCTATGGGCATCCCGAGCGCGAGAAGCCGTTCGACGAGACCGACTGGACCAACGTCACCACCCCCGGCATCGGCGCCTATGTGAAGTCGAAGGCCATCGCCGAGCGGGCGGCCTGGGACTTCATCGAGCGCGAGGGGGGCGGGCTGGAGCTGGCGGTGGTCAACCCGGTCGCCGTGCTGGGGCCGGTGCTGGCGCCGGACTACTCGACCTCGATCCTGCTGGTGCAGAAGCTGCTCGACGGGGCGCTGCCCGCCGCGCCGAAGGCCTCGTTCGGCATCGTGGACGTGCGCGACGTCGCCGACCTGCACATCCGCGCCATGACCGATCCCAAGGCCAAGGGCGAGCGGTTCCTGGCCATGGCCGGCCGCTCCATGTCGATCCTGGAAGTCGGGCAGGTGCTGCGCGAGCGCTTTCCGGCCGCCGCCAGGAAGGTCCCGACCCGCGAAGCGCCGAACTGGCTGATCCGGGCCATGGGGCTGATCAGCTCGGACGCCCGGGCGCTCGGACCGCAGCTCGGCCGCCACATGAACGCCAACGTCGACAAGGGCCGCAACCTGCTCGGCTGGCAGCCGCGGTCGAACGAGGACGCCATTGCCGCCACCGCCGAAAGCCTGCTGAAACTGGGGTTGGTGAAGGGCGCCTGACCGCTTCGGCGCATGGTTAACCACGCCTTAACGCGGACCGCCTCAAACCGGCCTTACCGGGCGTGGAAGCTCGCCCGAATCGCGCATTTGAGGAGCCGCCCATGGACCGCCGCACGCTTGTTCTTTCCGGTCTCGCCAGCCTGGGCGCCAGCGCCTGCGCGAACATGCAGCCGGCCGGTCCGGGCAACGACCCGAACGCCCCCGCGCAGCCGACGCAGACCTACACGATGGACGAGATCGTGGCGCAGGGCTCCGACTTCCTGGGCGTGGCGGCGGAGACGATGGGCGCGGCGGCCGAGCGGGTGTTCGCCGAGTATGGCCAGCCGACAGCCTATCTGGCCGGCGAGGAGGCTGCCGCCGCCATCACCGTCGGCGCGCGCTACGGCCAGGGCCTGCTCTACATGAAGCAGAAGCCGACGACGCAGGTGTTCTGGCAGGGGCCCTCGATCGGCTTCGACCTCGGCGGCAACGGCGCCCGGGTGTTCACCCTCTGCTACAACCTGATGTACCCGGACGCGATCTTCCGGCGGTTCCCCGGCGTCGAGGGCTCGGCCTACCTGATCGGCGGCGTCGGGGTGAATTATCAGCGGGCGGAGAACATCGTGCTGGCGCCGATGCGGGCGGGCGTGGGCCTAAGGCTCGGCGCCAACGTCGGCTACCTCGTCTACAGCCGCCAGCGGAACATCCTGCCGTTCTGATGCTCCCCCTCAGGGGGCGCTGTCTGCGAAGCGGACTGAGGGGGCCAGCTCAGCAAGCCCCCATCCCGGCCTTTGGCCGTACTTCCCCCAGAGGGGGAAGATCAGTGGGCCTTGGTCTTGCCGGCCAGCCAGTCCATCAGCGCCAGCAGGACGCCCGAGCCGACGAAGGTCAGGTGGATGACCACGAGCCACATCAGGGCGGCCTGATCGAGGGCCTTGCCTTCGGCCAGCTCCATGAACGCTTTGAGGAGCGCGATGGCGCTGATGGCGACGATGGAGGCGATCAGCTTCATCTTCAGGCCGGAGAAGTCGACCGTGCCCATCCAGCCGGGGCGGTCCTCGTGGTCGGCGGTGTCGATCTTGGAGACGAAGTTCTCGTAGCCCGAGAAGATGACGATGAGCAGCAGGTTGCCGGCCAGCGACAGGTCGATCAGCGAGAGGACCATCATGATGGCCTCTTCGGGACCCATCGTCAGGATGTGGGCGAACTCGTGGATCGCCTCGTTGACGAAGACGACCAGCAGCACGACCAGCGCGGCGACCAAGCCCAGGTAGAAGGGCGCCATCAGCCAGCGCGAATGGAAGAGGCC
>CAMLRH010000153.1 GCA_946482375.1 uncultured Caulobacteraceae bacterium
CTCGACCGGCACGCCGTCGCCCCGGTCGCGGATCTCAAGGCAGACCTGGTCGCCCCGCGTCTCGGCGCGGATCGTGACCGTGCCGCCTTTGGGCGAGAAGAAGACCGCGTTCTGCAGCAGGTTCACCAGCATGGTGCGAAGTCCGCGGCTGTCGGCCATCACCGACGGCAACGCGCCTTCGTTTTCCACCACCACCTTCAGCTTGCGGTCGGCGACCTCCTGCTGGACCGAGATCAGCGCGTCGTCGAGGGCGAAATCCAGCGACTCCGGCTCCAGGAGCAGGTCCATCGCCCGGCCCTCGAGCTTGGCGATGTCGACGATCTGGTTGACCAGCTTGAGCAGCTGATAGCCGCTCTTGCGGATCATCTCCGCGTATTCCTTGTACTGCGGCGCGCCGAGCGGGCCGTAGGCCTCCGACGAGACGATCTCGGCAAAGCCGATCACCGAATTGAGCGGATTGCGAAGCTCGTGGCCAACCGTGCGCAGGAAGGAGCGGCGGTCGGCGTCCGACTGGGGTTCGAGCGGCGAGCCGGAATCGGCGCAGAGGTTGGCGGAGGTGGGCATGCCGCTAGAAAGCCTTCCAGAAGGTGGAACCGGCGGAAGATGACCGATCGCGCTTACGAATTCGTTTCTGAGGCAACCGCCACGCGAACTCGCGCGCGAGCGGGTTCGCGGGTAAACTCCGGATTCCGAGTCTGTGGGGCGTCGGAATCGTGATCGCAAGCAGCGCTGTAGAAGCGGCCGCGAAGGCCAGGGCAGGCGAGGCGAAAGCCCCGCAGGCGCTCGGCTGGTCGCTTGGCTGGCTGGTGCTGGTCGGCGGCGCCGGGGCCCTGATCGCCGCCATCTACCCCGCCGACGGCCGCCAGATCGGCCTCGCCGTAGCAGCCATGGCAGCGCCCGCGTTGCCTAGCCTGACGCTGCGCCGGAAGGGCCATGACCTGCTGCGCACCCTGCTGCTGGTGCTCTGGGCCGTCGGCGCGGGCGTGGCCTGTGTGCTGGGCGGCGGGGTTTCAGGACCGGTCGCCGCCTGGTGCCTGGCGCCCGTAGCGGCCGCCGCCGCTTTGGGTGGCGTGCGCCGGCTGGCCGAGGGCGCGGCGCTGGCCTTCATGGCGGCCTGTGTCGCCGCAATGGCGCAGATTTCCGGCCTCGCCCCGGCCGCGCCGGATACCGCGCCCGCCTTCTGGCTGGGCCTGCTGGCGCTGGTCAGCACCGGCCTTGGCCTCGGCGCCGGCCTGATCCTGCAGCAGCGCCGCACGGCCACCGGCCAGGTCCGGCGCGAGCGCGAATTCCGGCAGGTCCGCGCCATGCTGGAGGACCTGCCCGCGCTGGCGCTGGGCGTCACCCCGGAAGGGCTGGTCGAGACCGCTTTCGGCCGCGCGCCGGAGGGGATCGAGGTCGCCAAGGGCCACACCCTGGCCAGCCACGCCCGGCTTTCCGACGGCCCAGCCATCACCGAGGCCATCCGTCAGGCCGCACTGGAAGGCGCGGCCGCTATCGGCTTCGCTCCGGCCGGGGCGCAGGACCGCTGGATCGACTGCGGCATCGTGAAACTCGCCGACGGCCGCCTCGTCGCCCTGCTGCGCGACGGCACCGACGAGCGCGACCAGATGGCGGCGCTGGAGCATGCCAAGTCGGACGCCGAACAGCTGGCCGCCGGCAAGGCCCGCTTCCTGGCCAACATGAGCCACGAACTGCGCACGCCGCTGAACGCCATCATGGGTTTCTCCGACATCATGCGCTCGCGGATGTTCGGGCCGCTGCCCGACAAGTACGCCGAGTACGGCGCCCTGATCCACGAGTCCGGCGCCCACCTGCTCGACCTGATCAACGACGTGCTCGACATGTCGAAGATCGAGGCCGCCCGCTACCAGCTGACCCGCGAACTGTTCGACGGCCGCGAGGCGGTGTCGGCGGCGCTGCGGCTGATGCGGGTGCAGGCCGACGGCGCTGGCATCCAGCTGCGCGGCGTGCTGCCGCCGCATCCGCTGATACTCGACGCCGATCGCCGGGCGCTGAAGCAGATCGTGCTGAACCTGGTCTCCAATGCGCTGAAGTTCACGCCAAAGGGCGGCTCGGTGACCGTGACCGTGCACGGCTACGACGGCGTCTTCGAACTGGTGGTGGCCGACACGGGCGTCGGCATCTCCAAGACCGACCTTGAGAAGCTGGGACGCCCCTACGAACAGGCCGAGGCCGGCCGCAAGGTGCAGGGCACGGGCCTTGGCCTCTCGCTCGTCCGCGCCTTCGCCGAGCTGCACGACGGCGAGATGGCGCTGGAAAGCACCATGGGCGAAGGCGCGACGGTGACCGTCCGCCTGCCGGTGCTGAAGGCCATCGCCGAACCGCCGCAGCCGACGTCCGACAGCTTCGGCGAAAACGTCATCGCTTTCGCCCCACAGCGCTAGGTGCTGCTGTCTACAGACATCTGGGTCGGCGCCCTCATCCGCCGGGCCGAACTCGGCGGCGCCTTCGCCGTCGTGGCGCGCAAGGGCGACCCGCGCGCGGGCGCGGTGCTGGTCAAGGTGCTGGACCGGCGGGGCGGCACGGCGCGGCTCTATTCCGAAGCGACCAAGGGGGACGGCGACCGGGTGTGGATGCAACCCGTCCCCTCGAACGCCGAGGCCGATCTCGACGCCTATGTCGAGCGCGCCCGGCGCATCGACCCCGACCTGTGGCTGGTCGAGATCGACGACGCCGAGGGCCGCCACTTCCTCACCGAGGCGGTGGAGGACCGCTGACTACTTTTTGAAGACGATCTCGCGGGCGCCGACGGAGCCGCGCAGGACGCGGATTTCCTCGCGCTTCACGGCGGCCTGGTTGCTCTTCACCGGACTGCCGAACGCCTTGGACATCGTGGCGTCGAGCTCGTCGAGCGAACGGTCGAAGACGGCCATGTTCTTGAACTTCGTGATCAGGATCACATCCGCCTCGCCGTCGCGCGGGTTATCGACCGCCAGCACGTCATAGTCGACGACATAGCCGGCGGCCTTGTCCGCCTCCTGCAGCGGGACCCAGGTGTTCTTCACATAGGCCATGTAGTCGTCGAACATACCCGGCTTGGTCTCGATGTAGGCGATGTTCCAGACCGGCCCCATGTCGTAGGTCCGGTCGGCCGTCTGCGCCTGGACCGGCAGCGTCGCGCCAAAGGTCAGGAAGGCGGCCACGGCCGCCGCGCCAAGAAGCTTGTGCATGATGTGTCTCGTGCGATTGGGGGTTCCGCCGGCCCCGACGACCGGACGGTCGATACGCAACCTGTCGACCGCGGGGGCGGCCGGATGGCCGAAGTGAAGACCCGCACAGCCAAGCTGGCAATACGGCGAATGGCTTAGACTGAGCCCCTAACGCGGTAGCGGGCCGGCCGCACTAGCGCCTTGATTGTTTTGCCCCTAGCCTGCCGTCGGTTGAATTGGGGGGTGACGATGGGTGCGTGGCTGCGGGCGCTTGGTCTGGCGCTGGTGGCGGGGCTGATGCTCGGCGGACCAGCGCATGCGAAATGGCTGCGTGCCGAGACACAGCGGTTCGTAGTCTACAGCGACGGCAACGAAGCCGTGCTGCGCGAGTACGCGAAACTCCTGGAGGACTTCGATACCCTCCTTCGCTATTACCACGGCGTTGACTCCCGGCGCGCGCCCTACCGCAAGCTCGAAATCTATCTGGTCGGCAACAGCGTCGACCTGAACCGCGCCAGAAACCTCGGAAGGCAAGTCGCCGGCTTCTACCTCGCCAGTAAGGACGACATCTTTGCTGTAGCCATGCGAGATCGCGGAGGGCGCAACGGTGATCGCAACGACATCGTTTTCCATGAATACACCCATCATTTCATGGCTCAGTACGACCCCTTTCCGTACCCGGCATGGCTTGTGGAAGGGTGGGCCGAGTACTTCGCCACGACCGAAATCCGCGGCGATCAGGCTCGGGTCGGCGATTTCAGCACTGGCCGGGCCTACACACTCCGGACGGAGTGGATCCCGCTTGAGGCGCTGCTTTCAAAGCACACGTACGAGATTTCAGACGGCGCCCGGGATGCATACTACGCGCAGGCTTGGCTGCTGACCCACTACCTGTACGCCCACGACGAGCGGCGAAAACAGCTCGACGCCTACAAGGCTGCCCTGATGACAGGGGAAACCTCCGTACGCGCCATGGAGATCGCCACCGGCATGAGCCTGGCGGAACTTGACCGTGCACTGAAAGATTACTCGAACGACGGAGTGGTCTATCGCGTCCACCCGCTCAGCCAGCGTGTCGACTATCAAGTCACCGTCACCACCCTGCCCCCATCCGCCGACGACCTACTGCTTGAAAACCGCAGACTTATGGGCGGCGTCAGCGATGAGGCCCTGCCCGGTTTGCTGCGGACCATCCGGGAGCGCGCCGCCAAGTATCCCAGCGACCGCTTCGCCCAAACCGTACTGGCGCGCGCCGAGGTGCTTTACGGCGACCGCGCGGCTGGCGAAGCTGTCCTCCAGGGGGTGTTGGCGGCGAACCCCTCGGACGCAGAGGCGCTTCGCCTGATGGCCCGCAGCAAGATTCTGGCCGCCGAGGCCACCGACGACGCGGAAGTTGCCGCGCGGCTATCCGCCGAAGCGCAGCCTTATCTAGTCAAAGCCAACGCCGCCCAGCGCAACAGCTACCAGACCTTCTTCTACTTTGCGCAATCGAAGGTGTATGACGCGGACTATCCGACGGATAATACTTTGAAATTGTTGTTGGATGCGCAGAAGGTCGCTCCGCAGGTGGATAGCATCACCTTCCAGGCCGCCCAGGCGCTGGTCCTGCGAAAGGACTTCGATCGGGCAAGCCCGATGCTTGAGCGGCTTGCCAACGATCCGCACGGCGGCGGAATGGCGACCGCAGCGCGCACGCTTCTGAACCAGATATCCTCTTACACAGGCGAGAAGTAGCCGGGCGCGCCCCCCCCGTGCTAACGGGCCGCCCATGAGCACCCGTACCGCCGCCGAGGCCGCCCGACGGCGGACCTTCGCCATCATTTCCCACCCTGACGCCGGCAAGACGACCCTGACGGAGAACCTGCTGCTGTCCGGCGGCGCGATCCGGGCGGCGGGCGCGGTGCGGGCGCGCGGCGAGAACCGGCGGACGCGGTCGGACTGGATGAAGATCGAGCGCGAGCGCGGCATCTCCGTCTCGGCCAGCGTGATGACGTTCGACCACACTGGCCTGATGTTCAACCTGCTCGATACGCCCGGCCACGAAGACTTTTCGGAAGACACCTACCGCACCCTGACCGCCGCCGACGCCGCCGTCATGGTGCTCGACGCGGCCAAGGGGATCGAGCCGCAGACGTTGAAGCTCTTCGAGGTCTGCCGCCTGCGCGACATTCCGATCGTCACCTTCATAAACAAGATGGACCGCGAGGCGCAGGATCCCTTCGCCCTGCTCGACGAGATCGCTTCCAAGCTGGCGCTGGATCCGGCGCCGCTCTACTGGCCGGCCGGCTCGGGCGGGCGGTTCAAGGGCATGGTCGACCTGCGCGAGGCCGCCTTCATCCCCTTCTCCAAGGACCGGGAGCAGGGTCATCCGGCCGCCGTCCCCCTGGCCTCCAACTCGGTCGCCCAGTACCTCGAAGCCGGCGAACAGGCCGAGGTCGAGGAAGGCGCCGAGCTGGTGCGGGAGGCGTCCAAGACCTTCGACCACCAGTCCTTCCTGGAAGGCCACATGACGCCGGTCTTCTTCGGCTCGGCGCTGCGCCACTTCGGCGTCGATGAGCTCCTGAAGGGCATCGGTGATTTCGCGCCGCCGCCGAAAGCCGTCGCGGCGACGAAGAACGGTGAACCCACTCCGGTCGAACCCGGCGCCGACGAGGTCACCGGCTTCGTCTTCAAGGTCCAGGCCAACATGGACCCCAATCACCGCGACCGCATCGCCTTCCTGCGGCTGGCGTCCGGCCGCTTCACGCGCGGCATGAAGCTGAAGGCGCAGGGGACGGGCAAGCAGATGAGCGTCAACGCGCCCATCATGTTCTTCGCCTCCGACCGCGAGTTGGCCGAGGAAGCCTACGCCGGCGACGTCATCGGCATCCCAAACCACGGGGTCCTGCGCGTCGGCGACAGCCTGTCGGAGAGCGGCGCCTGGCGTTTCGCCGGGCTGCCGAACTTCGCGCCGGAAATCCTGCAGCGGGTGCGGGTGAAGGACCCACTGAAGGCCAAGCACCTGAAGCGCGCGCTGGAGGGCCTGGCCGAGGAAGGCGTTACCCAGCTCTTCCGCCCGACTATCGGCTCGGACTTCATCGTCGGCGCCGTCGGCCAGCTGCAGTTCGAAGTCATGG
>CAMLRH010000154.1 GCA_946482375.1 uncultured Caulobacteraceae bacterium
GATGCTGTTTTCGGTGGCCGGCAGCAGCTGGGACCCGTGGGCGGCCAAGCACCTGATCCGCTTCGGAGTCTGCTTCCTGTTGATGATTGCGCTGGCGCTGGTCGACCTGCGGGTGTGGTTCGCGCTGGCCTATCCCGTCTATGCGCTGGCGCTCCTGCTGCTCATCGCCGTCGACCTGGTCGGCGAGACCTCGATGGGCGCCCAGCGCTGGCTGCAGATCGGGCCGCTGCGCATGCAGCCCTCGGAGATCATGAAGATCGGCGTCGTGCTGGCGCTGGCCCGCTACTACCACGCGCTGCCCTCGGCCGACGCCAAGCTGTCGTGGAAGCTGATCATTCCCGGGCTGATCATCGCCGTGCCGGTCGGCCTCGTCGCCCACCAGCCCGATCTCGGCACCTCGCTGCTGATCCTCTTCACCGGCGTGGCGATCATGGTCCTGGCCGGCCTGTCGTGGCGGCTCATCGCGCTCGGTGTCGCCGCCATCATGGTGACCGCGCCGATGATGTATTTCTTCGTCCTGCACGACTACCAGCGAAGGCGCGTCGACGTGCTGTTCAACCCGGAAGCCGACCCGTCCGGCGCCGGCTACCACATCTTGCAGTCGAAGATCGCGCTGGGCTCCGGCGGCCTGCTCGGCAAGGGCTACGGCATGGGCAGCCAGGCCCAGCACGACTTCCTGCCGGAGAAGCAGACCGACTTCATCTTCGCCACCGTCGCCGAGGAATTCGGCTTCGCCGGCAGTTTCTTCATCCTGTTCCTCTACGCGGCGATCATCTTCATGGCGCTGCGCATCGCCTCGACCAGCCACAGCCATTTCGGCCGCCTGGGCGCGGCGGGGGTGACGGCCACCTTCGCCCTCTACGTGATGATCAACGGCTCCATGGTCATGGGCCTCGCCCCCGTGGTGGGCGTGCCCATGCCGCTGCTCAGCTACGGCGGCACCGTCATGCTGACCGTGATGATCGGGTTCGGCCTGGTGCAGGCCGTGCGGGTGCACCGCTATGCCGAAGTCACCTCGGGCAAGGGCGCGCTGCTCTAATTCCTTCTCCCCTTGCGGGAGAAGGTGGCCCGCGAAGCGGGTCGGATGAGGGGGCTCTCAGAAACTTCAGCGAATACCGGCGGTTGCGACGGCGGTGCGCCCCCTCATCCGTCAGCCTTCGGCTGCCACCTTCTCCCGCGAGGGGAGAAGGGTCGCTAAACCCTCAACGCTTCGTCGGTCGCCCGCACCAGCCCGTCGACGATGCCCGGCTCAGTCGAGGCGTGCCCCGCGTCCCAGACCACGTCGAACTTCGCTTCCGGCCAGGCCCTGTGCAGCGCGTGCGCACTGGCCATCGGCGTCACCACGTCGAACCGACCCTGCACGATCCAGCCGGGGATGTGGCGGATCTTCGGGATCTGCTTCAGCAGCCAGCCGTCGTTCTTGAAGAAGCCGCGGTTGGCGAAGAAGTGGCACTCGATCCGCGCGAACGCGATGGCGAAGTCCACTTCGTTGAACTTCGGCGGCCTGGCCTCCGGCCCCCGGATCGAGATGGTGTCGCCTTCCCACTGGCTCCACGCCGCCGCGGCCTCGGCCTGGGTCTTGCGGTCGGGATGGGTGAGGCGGCGGTGATAGGCCTGCACCAGGGCGCCGCGCTCGGCCGGCGGAATAGGCGCCAGGAACTTCTCCCAGGCGTCCGGGAAGATCATCGCCGCGCCGCCCTCGTAGAACCAGTCGAGCTCCTTCTGCGTCAGCAGGAAGATGCCGCGCAGCACCAGCGCCTCGACCCGCTCGGGGTAGGTCACCGCGTAGGCCAGCGCCAGCGTCGAACCCCACGAGCCGCCGAACACCGTCCACTTCTCGATGCCGAGGTGCTTCCTCAGCCGCTCGATGTCCTCGACCAGGTGCCAGGTGGTATTGTCTTCCAGCGAGGCGTTCGGCCGCGACTTGCCGCAGCCGCGCTGGTCGAACAGCGCCACCCGCCACCGCTCCGGGTCGAAGAAGCGGCGCATGGTCGGGTTGATCGCCCCGCCCGGGCCACCGTGCAGCACCACGGCGGCCTTGCCGCGCGGGTTGCCGCACTCCTCGTAATACAGCTCGTGGACGCCGTCGGTCGCCAGCCACCCGAAGGAGAAGGGGTCCGTTTCGGGGTAGAGCCCGCGCCGGGGACTGCTGGTCGAAGCGAAGGGGGCGGGGTTGGTCCGTTCCATTACGGCGCCGAGCCTACCCGGCCCCGATCAAAGGGGGAAGCGCCGGTCCAGCCAATCGAGGAGGATGCGGTTGACCGCCGCGGGCTGCTCCTGCTGCGTCCAGTGGCCAGAGTCCTCCACCAGCGCCTTTTCGAGGTCCGGCACATAACGCTCCATGCCGTCGGCGGCCGAGGGCGGCAGCACCGCGTCCTTCTCGGCCATGACCATCAGCGCCGGCTGGGTTACCCGGTCCTCCTGGCCCTCGCAGAGGCGCCAGTTGCGGCTCATGTTGCGATACCAGTTGATGCCGCCGGTAAACCCGGTGCTCTCGAAAATCTCGACGAAGGCGTCGAACTCCTCGGGGTTAAGGAACTCACCGCGCGTGTCGAACGCCGGGTCGTAGGCCTCGACCATCCGCACCAGCGGGAACACCGACGGATCGCCCTCCTTGCGCTCGCTTGCCATGCCCCGCGAGGGCGCCTGTCCGGCCGGCGGCTTCTTCATGAAGAAGCGCATGGTCTTCTCGACATCCGCCCCCAGCGCCGCGTCGGCCTCGGCCGGCTTCTGGAAGTGGACGATGTACATCTCCTCGCCCAGGCGCTTCCTCATGATCTCGATGGGGTCGATCGGCGCGCGCGGCATGAAGGGCGTGTTGACCCCGATCACGCCTGCCACCCGCTCGGGCCGCCGCAGCGCCATCTGCCACACGACAATGCCGCCCCAGTCGTGCCCGACGAAGACGCCCTTCTCGGCGCCCAGATGGTCGAGCAACCCGGCCAGGTCCCCCGTCAGGCAGTCGATGTCATAGGCCTCGACCGCGTCCGGCCGCTCGGTGAGCCCATAGCCCCGCTGGTCCGGCGCGATCACCCACCGCCCCGCCTCTGACAGCGCCTTCAGCTGATGGCGCCACGAGAACGCCGTCTCCGGAAACCCGTGGCAGAGGACGACCGGCATCCCCTTGCGCGGCCCGGCCTCATAGTAGGCCATCCGCACGCCATTCACGTCGGCGTACTGAACCGGCGGCATCATCGACTGCAGTGCGGACATGGCGGGGCTCCTTGTTCACCGCATCGAGCACCGCTCACCCACACGTAAGTCAATCCCGTCATCCCGGCCGTAGCGAAGCGAGAGCCGGGACCCAGAGGCCGCCGCTGTGACTCCTGGGTCCCGGATCGGCCTTGCGGCCGTCCGGGATGACGGGGCTGATTAGACCCTGCTGTGGGAACACCGTCATCCTCGGGCTTGTCCCGGGGACCCATGCGTGATGCGGTAAGCCGTCATCACGAGGAGCGCCCCATGAAAATCGTGACCAGCCTCAGCTTCCAGGGCCAGTGCCGGGCGGCGTTCGAACTCTACGCCAAGGTGCTCGGCGGCAAGATCACGGCCGCCATCCCGTACGGCGACGCACCGCCGGGCATGCCGATCTCCGATCCCAAATACCGGGACTGGCTGATGCACTGCTGGCTGGAGGTCGGCGACCAGGCGATCATGGGCGCCGACATGGACGTCGAGTGGGCGCCCAACATCGACAAGCCCAAGAACGGCTTCGACGTGACCCTGCACACCGAGGACAAGGCCGAAGCCCAACGCTGGTTCGACGCCCTGTCGGAAGGAGGACACGTCGTCATGCCCCTGTCGGAGACCTTCTGGTCGCCGGGCTACGGCGCGCTGGTCGACCCGTTCGGCGTGCCCTGGATGATCAACACGATCCCGTCGGCCGACTGGACGCCCCAAGACGCGCCTTCGTGAGGGCGGCGCGGGAACCCTTCTGTGAAGGTCAGCAATGGATCCGCTGATAGAGCAAATCCGCGACATCGTTCAGGAAGTAACCGGCAGTCGAACCGTCACGCCGAACACCAGGCTTTGGCACGATCTTAGCCTCGGCGGTGACGACATTGTTGAGCTTGTGGAGCGCCTTGAGGCGAAGTTCGGAACCTCGTTCGCTGACTTGCCCTATGCTGACTTCTTCCCTGACGAAGGGGCGGCGCTTGGTGCTCACCTGTTGAAGTCGCTTGGTCTGAAAGACAGGCGAAAGCCTGTCACCATCCAGCATATGGCCGACGTGGTGAAGCGAGGCGCTTGGTTCGATCCAGGCGCCGACAGCGCCGGAGCTTAGGCTATCGGCCGGCAGGTTATGGACGCTCTAAGGTCCGCAATGGCTCGGTAGCGGCCACCGCACCACCCTGATATCGAGACCCCATGACCACCCTCGTCAAAGCGTGGAAGGCGGCCGGTGAGCGCCTGAAGGCAGCGCACATCGACCAGCCCGCCATCGACGCGCGGCTGATGCTGGAAGCCGCCGCCGGGGTCACGCGCACCGACATCCTCGCCGACCCCTATCGCGAGCTCACCGACGAGCAGGTGCGGACGCTGGAGACCTACCTCTCGCGCCGCGAACGGCGCGAGCCGGTCAGCCACATCCTCGGCCGCAAGGGCTTCTGGAAGATCATGCTGAACGTCACCCGCGACGTTCTCACGCCGCGCCCGGACACCGAGACGGTGGTCGAGGTGGCGCTGGCGGCCTTTCCGGACGCCGCCCAGCCGATCAACGTCCTCGACCTCGGCGTCGGCTCGGGCGCGATCCTGCTCGCCATCCTGGCCGAGCGTCTGGCGGCCAAGGGCCTTGGTATCGACATCTCCGACGAGGCGCTGGCGATCGCGCGGGAGAACGCCGCCAACCTCGACCTCAACACCCGCTGCGCGCTGCTGCGCGGCGACTGGACCGCGGGGCTGGCGGACAAGAACTTCGACCTCGTGGTGGCCAACCCGCCCTACATCCCGACCGCCGACATCGAGACCCTCGAACCGGAAGTGCGCGACCACGAACCCAGGCTGGCGCTCGACGGAGGCCCAGACGGCCTCGACGCCTATCGCTTCCTGGCGCCCGAGATCCTGCGGGTGCTGAAGCCGGCCGGCGTCTTCGCTGTCGAGATCGGCTACGACCAGTCGGCGGCGGTCGAGGCGCTGTTCCGCGACGCCGGTGCGATGAACGTCCAGACCGTCCGCGACCTCGGCGACCGCGACCGCGTCGTCACGGGGGTAAAAAACGCCTTGGAAATGACGTTCTGAATCGCTACATCTTGATGCGTCTCCACAAATCGTCGGAGTGAGGACTTGGGAGCGCTCTCGGGCGCTTAAGGGTCTCTCCGGCAGAGCGCGCGGATCCGAGGGGGCCGCGCGGGGGGCAGGAACCTAGCGTCTTCTACAACACCGCCGGGCTGGAGAGCCCGTTCCGCTCAGAGCCTAAGGACCGCCGCGTCAATGCCGGCGGGACGGGGCCAACAGGTCAGAGCCAATAATGAGAGATTTCAAGGGCATGAAGCGTCAGCGTGGCCGCAATCGCGGCGGCGGCGGAGGCAAGCCTCAGCACAATGCAAACCGCGCCTTCGAGTCGAACGGCCCGGACGGCGTCAAGGTTCGCGGCGCCGCCCAGGCCATCTTCGAGCGCTACCAGCAGCTCGCCCGCGACGCCGCCTCTTCAGGCGACCGCGTGCTCGCCGAGAACTACCTCCAGCACGCCGAACACTATTTCCGCACCCTGCGCGCCATGCAGCCGCAGCGTCCGGTCTCCGAAATCTACGGCCGCGACCAGTACTCCTCCGGCTTCGATATCGACTTCGAGGCCGAGCCGACCGAGGAAGGCCCTGTCGAACAGTCCGGCGAAGGCGCGGGTGAGGAAGGCGGCGAGGGCGGCGAAGGCCAGCGCGACGACCGCCAGCGCGATGATCGCCAGCAGCGCGACCGCTACGAGAACCGCGACCGCCAACGTGATGACCGTCAACGTGACGACCGCCAACGGGATGATCGCCAGCGCGACGACCGCCAGCGGGATGACCGCCAGCGTGACGACCGTCCGCGCGACGGCGAGCAGCGCCGCGAGGGCGAAAGTCGCCGCGACCGCTTCGACCGCCGCGACCGCTGGCGCGACCGCGATGACCGCCAGCGCGGCGAGCGTGGCGACCAGCCCCGCGAACAGGCCGCCGAGCAGGCTCCCGCGCCTGCCCCGGTCGAACAGAACTCCCCGGTTTTGCGCAGCGAGGACGGCGAAGTGAGCCACGCTCCGGCCTTCCTCGGCCGCGCCGCCGAAGCGCCCCGCGAACCCGCCGAGGAAGCCGCCCC
>CAMLRH010000155.1 GCA_946482375.1 uncultured Caulobacteraceae bacterium
CTCCGACTGCACCAGCCGCAGGTAGGCGTGCGCATCCCGGATCTCCGCCCGCTCGAAGAACCTCGGCCCCCCGATCACCACATAGGGAATCTGCAGCAGCACGAAGCGCTCCTCGAACGCCCGCATCTGGAAGGACGCGCGCACCAGGATGGCGATGTCGCGGTACTTCCGCCCCGACCGCTTCCAGCGCTCGATCTCGTCGGCGATCAGGCGGGTTTCGGCCTCGCCGTCCCACACCCCCCGCACGCGGACCTTCTCGCCGCCCTCGGCCTCGGTCCACAGGGTCTTGCCGAGGCGCCCCTTGTTGGCCGCGATCAGCCCCGACGCCGCCGCCAGGATGTGCGCCGTCGAGCGGTAGTTGCGTTCCAGCCGGATCACCTTCGCGCCCGGGAAGTCGCGCTCGAAGCGCAGGATGTTGTCCACCTCGGCGCCCCGCCAGCCGTAGATCGACTGGTCGTCGTCGCCGACGCAGCAGACGTTCTGGCTCTTCTGCGCCAACAGCCGCAGCCACAGGTGCTGGGCGACGTTGGTGTCCTGGTACTCGTCGACCAGCAGATAGCGGAACCGGCCGTGGTACTCGGCCAGTACGTCCGGGTGCTGGGTGAAGATCGTCAGGTTGTGCAGCAACAGGTCGCCGAAGTCGCAGGCGTTCAGGATGCGCAGCCGCTCCTGGTACATCCGGTAGACTTCCTGCCCCCGGTTCTTCTCGACCAGCCCGTTCTCCGACGCCGGCAGCTGGTCCGGCCGCCAGCCGCGGTTCTTCCAGTGGTCGAGCAGGCCGGCGACATACCTCGGGCTCCAGCGCTTGGCGTCGATGTTCAGCGCCTCCAGCACCTGCTTGGCCAGCCGCTCCTGATCGTCGGTGTCGAGGATGGTGTAGCTGGACTTCAGCCCCACTAGTTCGGCGTGGCGGCGCAGGATCTGGGCGGCGATGGAGTGGAAGGTGCCGAGCCACCGCAGCCCCTCCGCCTCCGGCCCGATGATGGCCGTGATCCGCTCGCGCATCTCGCGCGCGGCCTTGTTGGTGAAGGTGACGGCGAGCAGCTCCCACGGCCGCGCGTGTCCCGTCGCCAGGATGTGCGCCAGCCGCGTCGTCAGCACCCGCGTCTTGCCCGTGCCCGCGCCGGCCAGCACCAGCACCGGGCCCTCGATCGCCTCCACCGCCTCGCGCTGCTCGGGGTTCAGGCCCTCGAGATAGTCCGCCGCGCGCGGCTGCACGCGGGCGAGGTCGGAGATGCGGGGGGCGGGAAGCGGTGACTCGTCCATGGCGGAACATATGTAGCACGCGGCGCGCCCGGCTTAAGCGGCCCCATATCCCCAATTCATCGCACATCGTTCGTTGGATTTACGGCGCAGCTTCTTTGCCTCACACAAGGAAACACGGGTTTCTGGGTTCTCTGGGGGGAGACAACAGGATGACCGATACGGCGGCGCACAAGTGCCCGACCGAGCTTGGCGGCCTTCTTTGCCGGATCTTCGGGATCAGGCGCGAACTGGATACGCCGCTGCTCAGCAAGCTCTATTACGGCGGCCTCGCCCTGCTGGGTGTTTGGGCGGTCGCGTCGGTGGCCCTGGCCATCAACCTGGCCATCGACAGTCCGGGCGGCGGGGCAGGGGGCTTCTTCCTCGTCTCGGCGTCGGTCGGCGTCGGCACGGTGGCTTGGCGGCTGGTCTGCGAGGCCGCGCTCGGCCTCCTCTTGCTGGTGAGCGCCTAGGAACTGACCCGCCTCGCGCGCCGTTGATCGCCCAAGCTCAAGCTTGAGGGCGAAGGCATGGCCGCACCCACGCGAAGGACGCTCCCGCTGCTGGTGACGGCGCTGGCGGCGCTGGCCGCCATCGCCGCGGCCGCCTGGCTCGTCTTTCTCGCGCCCGAGCCGAAGACGGTCACCGACGCGCCGACCCTGCCGGCGCCGGAAGAACCCGCGCCCGCGCCGATGCCAAAGCCGCTCGTCCCCGCAACGGCGCCGTGACCTCGCGAGTTAAGGGCAGGTCATGACCCACCAATACGACCCCAACACCGACCCAAACGTCCCGCCCCGCGACGCCCCGCCCCGTGGCGGCAGGGCCAAGGGCATTCCACCGCTGGTCTGGATCGTGCTCGGCCTGCTGGTGCTGATGGCGGTCTTCGCCATCGCCCAGTGCGACGGAACCCGCCAGACCCCCAGCGGCGAAAGCGTCAACCAGACCGCGCCGACCGAGGCGGTCATGCCAGCGACGAATACCCCTTAACCCGTGTGTCCCCGCGAAGGCGGGGATCCAAGCAGGCTTTCAGCGTCACCAAAGCCGAAGCTTGTCTGCAACTCAGCTTGGGTCCCCGCCTTCGCGGGGATGATCGGAATTGGATGCGGATTGCAGCGCGTAAACCCGACACGCCGACGCCAGCCCGCGCTCGCCGCGCTCGGCGTCGATCCGCGCCACCAGCGCCGCCAGGCTGAGCCCCTGCCGCGCCGCTGCCGCCTCCAGCACCGCCCAGAACTCCGGCTCCAGCGCCAGCGAGGTGCCGTGGCCGGCCAGCAGGATCGAGCGCTTGCGTAAGGCCGGCATGGTCGCTCCTTGCAACACCTGGGCGAGGGGATCATCTTCCCGCCAACGGAGAGAAGACCATGGCCGCCGTCGCCGACGCCGTCGATATCCAACAGCCGGCTCCCCGCGTCCAGCGTATGAACCCGCGCCGCAACTATCGTCGCGATCCGGTCCGCGCCTTCAAGGCGTTGCGCCGCCTGCTCGCCGACAAGGAAGACACCGCCGCGGTGTTCGAGCTGATGCGCGCGTTGTCGGGCCGCTCGGTCCCCAACGGCTACGACCGCCTGCTCCGGACCGCCGAGGGCGGCCGCATCGCCTATGAGCGCGACGAGTTCGCCGATCGCCTGTCCGACCGCGCCTGGCTGGAAAGCTTCGGCCCCGGCACGGTCGGCGCCGCCTACCGCGCCTTCATCGCCCCGCGCGGCCTCTCCGCCGAGGGGCTGGCCGAGGAAAGCCGCAAGGTCAAGGACACCGAGATCGACGCCGCCCACCCCTACGCCTGGTACGGCCGGCGCATGCGCGACGTCCACGACGTCTGGCACGTGCTCACCGGCTACGGCACGGACGGCCTGGGCGAAGCCTGCCTCGTCGCCTTCTCCTACCGGCAGACCAGGTCGCTGGGCTTCGCCGTCATCGCCAACGCTGCCAAACGCGAAGCCCGCCGCGCCGGAGCCCCGCAAGTCTACGCCGACGCCATCACCGAAGGCTTTCGAAACGGCAAGAAGGCCGCCTGGCTCCCGGCCATCGACTACCCGCGCCTGTTCGCGGAGGACCTCGAAAGCGCGAGGGTGCGGCTCGGGATCGCGCGGCCGGTGGTCTACGAGAGCATCCCGGAAGACATGCGGGATCGGCAGGCGGTGATGGCGGCTTAAGCGCAAAACGCCGCAGCAGATGCACTAGCCAAGCTTCGCTTTTACAACCTAGGATCGGCCCGCTGCTAGATGGGGGTTGATATGAAAGAGTTGCCCGAGCTGTTGGCGAGGGGGGATCGCGCGCGCCTCTTCCCAGTGTTGGCGGACACTTCCAAGGAGGGGCGAACCCTTTCCATCTTTTTGTCGTGCTTTGAACTGGTCCCGGAACTCGGGCGCGCGTTGCTGGCTAGCATCGACATGCGTGTTGGCGCCCGCGCTCAGATAGAGACCTACACCGAGGTTGTCCTGAAGAAGGGCGATCAAGCGTCGGCATTTCGCCCTGACGGGCTGATTGTCGTGCGAACTGGCAGCAAGACGTGGTCTGCGCTGGTTGAAGCGAAAGTCGGAAATTCAGAACTTACGAAAGAGCAGGTGGAGTCCTACCTTGACCTCGCGCGGATCAACGGCATCGACGCGCTAGTAACGCTCTCCAATCAGTTTGCTTCCTTGCCTACGCACCATCCAGTAGTTGTTAGTGCATCTTCTAGGAAGAAGGTCGAGCTCTATCACTGGTCCTGGATGTATGTGGTCACGCAGTCGATACTCCTTCTTAGCGATGAGGATGTGGTCGATAGAGAGCAGCGCTTGCTTCTACGCGAAATGAATCGTTTCCTTCTTCACGCCAGCTCAGGCGTAAAAGGTTTCGATCAGATGCCCGCAAGCTGGAGCGATAGCGTTTCCAAGATTCAAGCTGGTGGCAACATCTCAGCAAACTCGCAAGAAGCGCGCGAGATAGTTGGTGCTTGGCATCAGGAGGTTGGTGATCTCAGTCTCGTCTTGAGCCGCCAACTTGAAACTACGGTTCGAGTGCGGATGCCGAGGGCGCATACAGCCTCTCCTCTAGAGCGGCAGAAAGCAGATCAAAAAATCCTGTCCGAGCAGGCGCAGCTGATTACGAGCTTAGATGTTCCGGACACTGCCGATCCGATTACGGTCTGCGTGGACCTCAAGAAGCGATCCATCACGCTCTCCATGTGGCTGAAGGCGCCCGACGAACCGAAGAGCTCAAAGGCGAGAATCAATTGGCTGTTGCGCCAGCTACAGAAGACCGACCCCGCAGGCGTACATATCCGCTGCTACTGGCCGGGAAAGACCAAGTTCACTCAGCATGCGTTGGCAACCTTGCGAGATAATCCCGATTTAGTAGCTGAGGGTCGCGAGGGGCAGACGTTAGTTTCGTTGGAAGTCCTCATGGTGAAGGACATGTCGAGCAGATTGGCGCAGCGGAAGTTGTTCCTCACTGAACTCGAAGCGATGGCGCCGAAATATTACTTTGAAGTAGCCCAGCATCTGAAAGCCTTCCAACCCAAGGCCCCCCGTCTCAAGGAAGATAAGGCGCTTCCCAAGCAGGTTGCACCCGAGGCATTGCGAGTAGAAGCAGAGCAAGAGGCGCTGGCGGGCGAGGTGTAGTCTACTCCCGCTTCTTCCCCTCCAGCTCCCGCTTCGCCTTCTCGCGCCGCGCCGTCCCGGCGTCGCGTTCGGCCTTCGTCCTCCCGAACGCCACACGGTTCTCCGACGCCTTGGCTTTGGCGTCCTCGCGGGCCTTCGTTTTCCGCGCGCGGTTCAGATTCACGACTTCGGCCATTGAATTCCTTGAAACTTTGCCGGGCTCACATTTGTTAAAGAGGGAGATCCGGCCGGCGCCGGTCGCTTAACAGTAGGAGTAGCGCCTATGGTCGAGCCCTCGCAAATCCTGCGGCACATGGAAGTCCTCGACTCCGAGGATAACTACTGCGGACTGGTCCTCGGGGTAATAGGCGCGGAGATCGAACTGGCCGAGGGCCACGGCGTCGGCGACGCGCAGGGCCGCATCCCGATCGCCTGGGTCGACTACACCTGGGACCACAAGCTCAAGCTCAAGCTGACCTGCGAGGAGGCCAAGGCCCGCTGGGCGGCGTTGACGCATTGACCAGAACCCTCCTCCCTCGAGGGGAGGAGGGCAGGGTGGAGGGTGTGGCCGCTAAGTTCGGGCGATGAGCGCAGGTGGGCTCAGAGCCTCACGAGCTTTTCCGTCATCACCCTGCACTCACCCCCATCCCCGACCCTTCCCCCATCGAGGGGGAAGGGGGAATTACCTCACCGCCCCACAAAACCGCTGGATGCGGGCGCACGCGTCTTCCAGCACCGCGTTCGAGGTCGCGTAGGAGATGCGGAAGAAGGGCGACAGGCCGAAGGCCGCGCCGTGGACGACGGCGACGCCTTCGCTCTCCAGCAGCTCGCCGGCGAAGTCCTCGTCGGTCTCGATCACCTTGCCGCTCGGCGCCGTCTTGCCGATCAGCCCCGCGACCGACGGATAGACGTAGAACGCCCCCTCCGGCGTCGGGCAGTGGATGCCGTTCGCCTGGTTCAGCATCGAGACGACCAGGTCGCGCCGCTCCTGGAACAGCTTCTGGTGCGGCTTGATGAAGGCTTGCGTGCCGTTCAGCGCCTCGACCGCCGCCCACTGGCTGATGGACGAGGGGTTCGACGTCGTCTGGCTGATCATCTTGGCCATGGCCTTGATCAGCGGCTCGGGGCCTCCCGCATAGCCGATGCGCCAGCCGGTCATGGCATAGGCCTTCGACACGCCGTTCATGGTCAGCGTGCGGTCGTACAGCCTGGGCTCCACCTGGGCGATGGTGGTGAACTTGAAGTCGTCGTAGGTCAGGTGCTCGTACATGTCGTCGGTCAGCACCCAGACCTGCGGATGGCGCAGCAGCACCTCCGCGATCGCCGCCAGCTCGGCGCGCGTGTAGGCGCCGCCCGACGGGTTCGACGGCGAGTTGATGATCAGCCACTTGGTCTTCGGCGTGATCGCCGCTTCCAGCGCCGCCGGCT
>CAMLRH010000156.1 GCA_946482375.1 uncultured Caulobacteraceae bacterium
ATCTCGCCGCGCCGATGGCCGGTTAGAGCGCCAGCACCACCAGCCCGACCGTTCCGACCGCGATCCGCCACCAGGCGAAGGGGGCGAAGCCGTGCTTCGAGACGAAGTCGAGCATCGTCCTGACCACGAACCAGCCGCTGATGAACGAGACCATGAAGCCAATGGCGATGAGGCTGAGCGCGTCGCCGGTGAGGAATTCGCGGCTTTCCCAGAAGTCGAGGGCGAAGGCGCCCACCATCGTCGGGATGGCGAGGAAGAAGGAGAACTCGGCCGCGGCCCGCTTTTCCACGCCAAGCAAGAGGCCGCCGAGGATGGTCGCGCCGCTGCGCGAGACGCCCGGCACGATCGACAGGCATTGGAAGAGACCGATGCCCAGCGCCGTCTTCAGCGAGAAGCGCATGGCGTCCTCCTCGCGCGGCTTCGGCGCCCAGCGCTCCAGCGCGAGCAGGACGATCCCGCCGACGATCAGGGTCACGCAGACGATGGTAGTGTTGAACAGCACCGCCTTGATGAAGTCGTGCAGCAGGAGGCCAACGATGGCCGAGGGCAGGAAGGCCAGCAGCACCGATATCGCGAACCGCCGCGCCGCCGAGTCCTTGCCCGGCAGGTCCAGCAGCACCTTCCACAGCCTCGCGAAATAGAGCGCCACCACCGCCAGGATCGCGCCCAGCTGGATCATGACGATGAAGGTGTCCCAGGGCTCCGGCCCCAGCCCCAGCGCCTCCTTGGCGAGCAGCAGGTGGCCGGTCGAGGAGACGGGAATGAACTCGGTCAGGCCCTCGACGAGGCCGAGGATGATGGCGTTCAGCCAATCGGGCATCGGGTCGCTCCGTTACGGCGGACCAGCCGTGCCTTGCGTCGCGTCCCGGGTCAATCAGAGCTCCGGCGGCGGGCCGGTGTAGCGGGCGCGAGGCCGGATCAGCTGGCCGGTCTGCAGCTGCTCGACGGCGTGCGCGATCCAGCCGGCGCAGCGGGCGGTGGCGAACACGGCGAACGGCGCGTCCTCGGGCAGGCTCAATGTGTCGGCCAGGGCGACCAGCGCGAAGTCGATGTTCGGCGCTTCGCCCGTCGCCATCTCCACCGAATAGCGCAGGGCCAGCATCTCCGCCGACGGCGTGAAGGCGGCGAGTAGGGCGGCCGCGCGCGGGTCGCCGGCCGGATAGAGCGGGTGGCCGAAGCCCGGCACCGGCGCGCCTCTGGCCAGACGCCCCGCGACGGTGGCCTCGGGCCCGATCCGGCGGGACTCTTCGACGAGGTTCCAGACACGCGGGGCCATGCCGCCGTGCAGCGGGCCAGACAGCGCGGAAAGGCCCGCCAGCGCCGAGGCCGCCAGTGAGGCGCCGGTCGAGGCCGTCACCCGCGCGGCGAAGGTCGAGGCGTTGAGCTCGTGGTCGGCGAGTAGCACCAGCGTGCGCCGGATCAGGTCGGCGGCGGCCTCGTCGCAATTCCAGGCGCGGGCCAGCCGCTGGTGGATGGGGCCTTCGCCGGCTTCACCGGCGACGGCGTCGGCCATCGTGTCCAGCAGGCTCGCCGCCTCGACGGCCAGCGCCAGCGCCGCCCGGCCGCGCGCCGGCGGATCGTCGGCCGCGCGCGTGGATAGCACTGCGAACATCCGCTCGCGCATGGTTAGGAGGTAAGGTGGGTCCGCCCGTTCGACCGTTTTGAGCGCCGCGCCATGGCCGCCGCGCAGGAGACGGGCGACGCTCTCCAGGCTGGCGGTTTCGGCGAGCACGGCGGCGTCGCGGCCACGGTAGTAGAGCCGCCCATGCTCGATGGTGGTGATGGCCGAAGCCAGCACCGGTTCACCCCAGGCGATCGCGGCCTTCGCCACGTCCGCCGCCTTGCGTCCGCGCCCCTTGCGGGCGGCGAGCGCGGCGACGTCGCTCAGGCGATAGCGGCTGCGGCGCGGGTCGGCGGGGTCCGCCTCGGTCTCGATCCGGCCGCGCGAGACATAGGCATAGAGCGTCTGGGCTCGAACGCCGAGCCTCGCCATCGCCTCTTCCGCCGTCAGCCAGCCGCGATCCATGACTTGATATATTGATTACATTGATCAATCTTGACCATAGCATGACGCGGCGTGATTTGTCTCTCGTGAAATGAGAGAGAAGGAGAGCGCCATGATTTCCGATGGCCTTGAGGACGTGGTGGCCGCCGAGACCGTGCTGTCTGAGGTCGACGGCAAGGCGGGACGGCTGGTGATCCGCGGCCGGTCGCTCGACGACATCGCCGGACGCATCCGGTTCGAAGAAGTCGTCCACATGCTGTTCGAAGGCTTCTTCGACCCGCTGCCGGCCGATCTGGCCCCCGCATTGGGCGCCGCCCGGGCGCAGGTATTCACCGAGGTCGCCGAGCTCGACAAGCGGCTGCTGGCGCTCACTCCGGTCGAAAGCGTTCGCGCTCTGATGGCCCGTCTGCCTGACGGTGACGATCTCGCCACGGCGCTGAAGCTGGTCGCCGCGCCGGCCGTCTTCACCGCCGCCGTCGTCCGCGCCCGCGCCGGGCTCGCGCCCCTGGCGCCCGATCCCTCCTTGTCCCACAGCGCTGACATCCTGCGCATGACGCGCGGCAAGCCCGCCTCCAAGGCCGAGGCCGCGGCGCTTGACGCCTACCTGGTCACCGTCAGCGATCACGGTCTCAACGCCTCCACCTTCGCCGCCAGAGTGGTGGCTTCGACACGGGCGGGGATGACTTCCGCCGTGCTGGGCGGGATCAGCGCGCTCAAGGGCCCTCTGCACGGAGGGGCGCCGGGGCCTGTTATCGAGATGCTCGACGAGATCGGCAGTCCCGAAAACGCGCGCGAATGGATCGAGGCGGCGCTCGATCGCGGCGACCGGCTGATGGGTTTCGGCCACCGCATCTATCGCGTCCGCGACCCACGGGCCGACGCGCTGAAGGCGGCGGTCCGCAAGCTCGCCGGAGACTCCGACGCCCTTCCCGGCCGTCTCGCCTTCGCCGAGGCCGTGGAGGCCGCGGCGCTGGCCATCCTGAAGGAGCGCAAGCCGGACCGCTCGCTCGACACCAATGTCGAGTTCTACACGGCGCTCCTGCTGGAGGCGCTGGCCTTCCCGCCGGCCGCCTTCACCTGCGTTTTCGCCACCGGTCGTGTCGCGGGCTGGATCGCTCATGCTCGTGAGCAGCTGGCCGGAGGACGCCTGATCCGGCCGCAGTCGCGCTACGTCGGGCCGACGCCCCGTCTGGTCGCCTGAAGTCGAGAGTCGTTCGCGCTGGCGAAGCCCTCGGCGGCGGCCTAATCGAAGGCCATGGACGTCCACGGCCTCCCCCCCGCCGAAGCCGCCGCCCTGACGCGGCGCGTGACGAGCCTGTCGGTGATCGTCGCCGCCGTGCTGATCGTCGTGAAGTTCATCGCCTGGCAGGCGAGCGGCTCGATCGCGCTGCTGGCCTCGCTGGCGGATTCCGGGCTCGATCTGATCGCTTCGCTGGTGACCTTCTTCGCCGTCCGCTACGCGGCCGCGCCGCCCGACGCCGAGCACCGTTTCGGTCACGGTAAGGCCGAAGCCTTCGCCAGCCTCACCCAGGCCGGTCTGGTCTTCGCCTCGGCCGCGCTGGTTGGAGAGGAGGCGATCCGCCACCTCCTCGACCCCAGGCCCATTGCGGCCGAAGGCTGGGCGATGGGCGTGATGGTCGTCTCCATCGCGCTGACCTCGGCGCTGATGTACGCCCAGACGCAGGTTCTGAAGCGCACCGGCTCGGTGGCGGTGTCGGGCGACCGCGCCCACTACGCCGCCGACCTCGCCTCCAACCTGATCGCCTTTGTTGGCATCGGCGCCGTGGCGCTGACTGGCTTCACCCGCGCCGACGCCGCCGCCGGCCTCCTGGTGGCGCTGTGGCTGGTGTGGGGCGCCATCGGCGTCTTCCGCCAGGCGTCCAGTCAGCTGATGGACCACGAGTTGTCGGAGGAAGCCCGCAGCCGGATCTTCCAGCTGATGACCGCCGACCCGCGCGTGAAGGGCGTCCACCAGCTGCGCACCCGGGCGTCCGGGCCTTACGTCCATATTCAGCTGCACGCCGACCTCGATCCAACCCTGTCCCTGGAGGTGGCGCATGAGGTCATGGTCGCCGCCGAGAACCGCGTCCTCGAGGCCTTTCCCGCCGCCGACATCATCATCCACCCCGACCCGCGCGGCCGGGCCGAGCCGCATGGCGGCGCGTTCGCCGAAACAGGTCACGAGGCCGCTCGCTAGGCCGATCCGACTCGCCTAACCTGCGGGCTCGATGAGCGTCGAACGCACCCTCCTGCACTTCCCGTTGGACCCCGCCTCGCGTCAGGTGCGGCTGGCGCTGGGCGAAAAGAAGTTGCCGTTCGCGGAGCAGGCGGTGCGCTACTGGGAGGGCCCGGCCGAGCTGACCTCGCTCAACCCGTCGGGACTGGTGCCCGTGCTGATCGAGACGAAAGACGGCCTGCGCACGGTGGTCTGCGAGGTCCGGCCGATCCTTGAACATCTGGAGGAGGAGGCGCCCGGCCTGCTCGGCGACACCCCGGCCGAGCGCGCCGAGACCCGGCGGCTGATGCAATGGTTCGACCGCAAGTTCGACTACGACGTCAATTCGCTGTTGCTCCACGAGAAGATGGAGAAGCGGCTCTACGGCCTGGGCGCGCCGTCGCTGGGCAACCTGCGCTCCGGCCGGGAAGCCCTGAAGCAGCATCTCGATCACCTCGAGGCCCTGTTGCAGGAGCGCGACTGGCTGAACGGCCACCGGCTCAGCCTGGCCGATTTCGCCGGAGCGGCGAACCTGTCGGTCATCGACTATTTCGGCGACGTGCCATGGCGGGAATATCCGCAGGTCAAGACGTGGTACATGAAGATCAAGTCCAGGCCGTGTTTCCGGCCGCTGCTCGCTGACCGGTGGCCTGGGTTCGTACCCGCCGGCCATTACGATGATCTGGATTTCTAGCGCCTGTTTCCGCTCATCCCCGCGAAGGCGGGGACCCAGGTTTGTTATCGTGGGGCGCGAGGCTGTCAGAAAGAGCCTGGGTTCCCGCCTTCGCGGGAATGATCGGATTTGGAAAAGCACCCGAAAGATCTGATCCGCGCGGAGGCCGAGGCGCTCGGCTTCGACGCTTGCGGCTTCGCGTCGGTGGCGCAGGCGTGGCCGGCGTCGGCGCGGCTGGCGCAGTTCGTCGCCGAAGGTTTGCATGGGACCATGGGGTGGATGGAGACCACCGCCGAGCGGCGGGCGCATCCGCGCTCGATGTGGGCTGATGCGCGGTCGGCCGTTGTGCTGGGCATGGGCTATGGGCCCGACCGCGATCCGCTGGAGGCGCTGTCCGACCGGGGGCGCGGGAACATCAGCGTCTATGCTCAGGGCGACGACTATCACGAGCTGATCAAGAAGCGGCTGAAGCGGCTGGCGGGCTGGATGCAGCAGAGCTTCGGCGGCGAAGTGAAGGTCTTCGTCGACACCGCGCCGCTGATGGAGAAGCCGCTCGCGGAGAAGGCCGGGCTTGGTTGGCAGGGCAAGCACACCAATCTGGTCTCGCGTGAGCACGGATCGTGGCTGTTCCTGGGATCGGTGCTGACGACGCTGGAGCTCGCGCCGGATCAGGCGTTCGAGGAGCATTGCGGGTCGTGTCAGGCGTGCCTCGACGTCTGCCCCACGAACGCCTTCCCCGCGCCATTCCGGCTCGATGCGCGGCGCTGCATCTCCTACCTGACCATCGAGCATGCCGGGCCGATCCCGGAGGAGTTCCGCGCGGCGCTCGGCAATCGCATCTACGGCTGCGACGACTGCCTCGCGGTTTGCCCGTGGAACAAGTTCGCGCAGACGGCGCGCGAGAGCGCCTTCCATGCCCGCGAGAGCCTGCGCTCGCCGCGCCTCGCCGATCTCGCCGCCCTGGATGACGCCGCCTTCCGCGCCCTCTTCTCCAAGAGCCCGGTCAAGCGCATCGGCCGCGAGCGCTTCGTGCGCAATGTCCTCTACGCCATTGGCAATTCGGGGGATGCGGCGCTGGCGCGATCCGCCGAGGCCCTGCTGGACGATCCGTCGGAGGCGGTGCGCGACGCGGCGGGGTGGGCGGTTGCGCAGCTAAAGCCCTTCCCCCTGGAGGGGGGAAGGGTTGGGATGGGGGTGGGATGCTCTCCGCAGCTACTCCCGTCCGCAACGCAAACCGAACCGGCGCCACCCCCATCCCCCGCCCAGGCCCCCACCACGGCGAGTGGGGGGAAGTACTCACCACGGCAAACAGCTGGCTTCAGGAGGCGCCGCCCGCGCACGAGGGCCAACAC
>CAMLRH010000157.1 GCA_946482375.1 uncultured Caulobacteraceae bacterium
GTTCGGCAAGCTCGACGTGCTGGTCAACAACGCCGGCGTCGCCGGCGCCAACAAGCCGACCCATGAACTGACCGAGGCCGAATGGGACTGGGTGCAGGCGGTCAACGTGAAGGGCGTCTTCTTCTGCACCAAGCACGCCATCCCGCACATGCGCGCGGCCGGCGGCGGCTCGATCGTCAACCTGTCCAGCATCTACGGCCTGGTCGGCGCCGGCGATGTGCCACCCTACCATGCCTCCAAGGGGGCGGTGCGGCTGATGACGAAGAACGACGCGCTGATCTATGCGCCTGACAGGATTCGCGTGAACTCGATCCATCCGGGTTTCATCTGGACCCCGATGGTCCAGCACCATCTCGAGGGGCTTGGCGACGTCGAGGAAGGCCGCCAGGCGGTCGGCGCCATGCACCCGCTCGGCCATCTGGGAGAGCCTGACGACATCGCGTGGGGCGCGGTCTACCTGGCTTCCGACGAAGCCAAGTTCGTCACCGGGTCAGAGCTGGTGATCGACGGCGGTTACACCGCCCGCTAGCGCAGCCATTGGTGAAGGTCGTGATCGGCGACCTTTGTCAGATCCTTGGCGATCTTCCCGGCCAGCCGGGCGCGAACCTCGGCCGGTAGAGCGTCCTCGATCGCCTTCAGCATCCGGGCCGGCGCGACCAGCACAACGCGGGGCGCGAGGCCGTCCATGTCGTCGGCGATCTCGCGGGCAAAGGCCTCGGCCTCGCGCCTTGCGGGCTCGTTCGGCTCCCTGACGCCGTGGCGCTGGCCGCCAACGCTCTCGAAGACTGTGCCCGAGTAGGCGTGCGAGACGCGTTCGGAGTGGTGGAACTCGCGCAATGTACGGAAATCGCCGGTCTCCCCGTCACGCTCGACGAGCCGCGCGCGACGCCCGTCCGCGACAAGGTAGGAGGTTCTGAGGGGTTTGATCATAAGTGCAGCCTGCTTCTGCGGATGTGGGGCCGCATTGATCTGTCGCAAGCCTAGGGAACGAGGACCGCGGCGCCGGCGAACGCGCCTTCGCGCAGATCGTTGAGCGCCTGGTTGGCGTCCGCCAGCGCATAGGGCCGTACGTGTGCGCGGACCCCAGCCGCCGCGGCTCGCGGCAGGTAGTCCAGGCCATCCTGCCGGGTGAGGTTGGCTACCGAGACGACGGTGCGCTCTTCCCAGAGTAGCGCATAGGGAAAGCTCGGGATGTCGCTCATGTGGATGCCCCCACAGACGACGGCTCCACCCTTGCGAACGGCCCGCAGCGCTGTCGGGACGAGGGCGCCGACCGGCGCAAAGATGATGGCGGCGTCCAGCAGCTGGGCGGGAGGGTCGCTGGAGGGGCCGGCCCAAACGCAGCCCAGGGTCCGGGCCAGCGCCTGCGCCGCGTCGTCGCCGGCGCGGGTGAAGGCGTAGACGTCCTGACCGTCATGGATGGCAAGCTGCGCCAGAAGGTGAGCGGCCGCGCCGAAGCCGTAGAGGCCCAGGCGTCTCACGGTGGTTCGCTCGCAGGCCTTGCGCCACGACCGGAAGCCGATCAGGCCGGCGCAAAGCAGCGGCGCCGCGTTCACGTCCGAAACGCTTTCGGGGATGGGAAGGCAGTAGTCGGCGTCGGCTATGACGGTGTCGGCATAGCCGCCGTCCCTGGTCCAGCCCGTGAACCGTGGCGTGTCACAGAGATTCTCCGCTCCCGAAGCGCAATAGGCGCATCGCCCACAGGCGCCACCGAGCCAGGGCACGCCGACGCGGTCGCCCGGCGCGAGCTTCTCGACGCCGAAGCCCAGGGCGTCGACGACGCCGACGATCTCGTGTCCCAGGACGATCGGGCCGTCGCGCGGCGGCAGCTCGCCGTCGGCGATGTGCAGGTCCGTTCGGCAGACGCCGCAGGCCCGCACCCGCAGGCGCACTTCACCGCGGCCAGGCGTGGGATCCGGTCGTGTCTCGTGTATCAGGGCTCGGCCCGGCGCCGGCAGCACCATCGCGCGCATGACGCCAATCCCAACATGCGGACGCCCGGGAGGCGGCTCCGGGGCGTCCGTTCCTGACTTTCGGCCAGCTTACTTGGCGGCCTCGATCTTGATGGTCTTGCCTTCCGCGCCGGCCCTCTTGGGCGCGGTGATCTTCAGCACGCCGTCGGTCATCACCGCCTTGATCTGATCGGCGTCGACCGTTCGCGGGAGGGTCACCGAGCGCGAGAAGCTGCCGTAGGACCGTTCGGCGATGCGGAAGTTGTCTTCCTTGCTTTCGCGCTCGACCTTCTTCTCGCCGCTGACGGTCAGTACGTCGCCGTCAACGTCGATCTTGATGTCCTTCTGGGCGATGCCGGGCACCTCGATGGTCAGCTCGACGCCGTCCTTGGTGTCGCGAAAGTCCATGCGGGGCGTCATCTCGAACTCGGACCAGGCCGCCCAGCCGTTGCTGAGGTCGTCGAACAGCCGGTTGAACTCGCGCTGGATGGGTGCGAAAGCGCTCGCGGTCGAGCGTTGCAGGGTGGGCAGGAACTCTCTCTGAGCGGGTTGGGCGGTCATTTTTTCATATCCTCCGTGACCAAAAAGGCCCCCGCGGCCTGTCGGGGGGAGACATCCGGCCGCGGGGCATTTGCATCATCGGCGCCCGGATGGGGGGTCGGGGCGCAGGAACCAGATTGCGCGCTGATCGCCAGCCTGTACTTGCGCACGATCAAATCGCGCGCTGCTCTGTGACCTATTCATCGCGCAGGACCCCGGAACCTCGAATGACGAAAGCGCCAAGCCGACTCGATGACCTCGTCGCCCGGGCGACAGCCGCCCGCGGGGTGACGGCGGCGATCGCACACGCCTGCGATGACGGCGTCATCGCCGCCGCCGCGGAGGCCGCGCGCCTTGGCTTCGTCGAGCCGCTGTTGGTGGGGCCGCAAGCCAAGGTCAGCGCCGCGGCGAAGGCGGCGGCCGTCGACGTCTCGGCATTCCGCCAGGTGGCGACGCCTCACAGCCACGCCTCGGCGGCCGAGGCGGTCCGGCTGGTTCGCGCCGGCGAGGCCGAGGTGCTGGTGAAGGGGTCGCTGCACACGGACGAGCTGATGGCCGAGGTCATCGACGCCGACAGCGGCCTGCGCACCGAGCGGCGGGTCAGCCACGTCTTCGTCATCGACCTGGCCAGCTACCCTCGCCTGCTGCTGATCACCGACGCGGCGGTGAACATCGCCCCGACCCTCGAGGACAAGCGCGACATCGTCCAGAACGCCATCGACCTTGCGCACGCCATCGGCATCGCCCGGCCCAAGGTCGCGATCGTGTCGGCCGTGGAGACGGTCACATCCAAACTGGCCTCGACGCTCGACGCGGCCGCCCTTTGCAAAATGGCCGACCGCGGCCAGATCACGGGCGGCGATCTCGAGGGGCCGCTGGCCTTCGACAACGCCGTCAGTCCCGAGGCGGCCCGCGAGAAGGGCATCGGCGGCGAGGTCGCCGGACAGGCGGACATCATCGTCGTGCCCGACCTGGAAGCCGGCAACATGCTGGCCAAGCAGCTGACCTTCCTGGCCGGCGCGGAATCGGCCGGGATCGTGCTCGGCGCCCGCGTCCCCATCGCGCTGACCAGCCGGGCCGACAGTACCAAGGCGCGCGTGGCGTCGCTGGCGTTGGCCGTGCTCCTGGTCGAGTATCAGCGCGAGCGCGCGAGGCCCGCATGATGCGCACGGTGCTGGCGCTGAACGCGGGGTCCGCGACCCTGAAACTGGCGCTGTTCGAGGCCGACCCGTTGCGCCCACTGGCGCGCGGCCTGGTCGACCACTGGGGCTCCGACGCCCAGCGCATCATCGTCAAGGACCCCTTCGGACAGGTCCTTCTTGACGGCGTCGTCCCGGACGCCCCCGACGATCGCGAGGCCTCGATCGGCTTTCTGCTCGACTGGGTCGGGCGCGAATGGCCGCGAGCGCGTCTGGCGGCTGTCGGGCACCGCATCGTGCACGGCGGCGGCGAGTTTAGCGGCCCGGTTGTCGTGGACGCCGCCGTTGAGACGAAACTCGAGGCGCTATGTCCGCTGGCGCCTCTGCATCAGCCCTGGGGCCTGGCCGGCCTGCGGCTGGCGAGACGGGCGCTGCCGGGCGTGCCCCAGACCGCAAGCTTCGACACCGCCTTTCATGCCGGCATGTCCGACACAGCTCGCCGCCTGCCGCTACCGCGTGAGTTCGAACGGCAGGGCCTGCGCCGATACGGATTCCACGGCTTGTCGTACGCCTTCATCGCCTCGCGCCTCGACGACATCGCGCCCGACCTGGCGAACGGCCGAATTGTCGTCGCCCACCTCGGATCGGGCGCCAGCCTTTGCGCCATGCGCGACGGCCGCGGCGTCGATACGACCATGGGCTTTTCGGCGCTCGACGGTCTGGTGATGTCGACACGTCCCGGCGCCGTCGATCCCGGCGCCCTGCTGCACCTGCTGCGGTGCGGGATGGACGTCGAAACCCTGGCGGAGGTGCTGTACCACCGCTCGGGCCTGCTCGGCCTGTCGGGCATCAGTGGCGACATGCGCGTCCTGCTGGCCAGCAAGGACCCGGCCGCGCGCGAGGCTATCGACGTCTACATCCGGCGCATCGTGCGCGAGACCGGTGGCCTCGTCGCGATGCTCGGCGGTCTGGACTGCCTCGTCTTCACCGGCGGCGTCGGCGAGAACGCCGAGCCGATCCGGCGCGCGGTGCTCGACGGCCTCGCCTGGCTTGGCCTTGGCGAGCAACAGGTTCTCGTCATCCCGACGGATGAGGAGCGCGTCATCGCTCTCGAGGCCATCGGGGCGTCGAAGGCGACCTAGGCCGTTTTCGCCGCCCGGCGCTGGTTGAGCAGCAGGCCGGCGACGGCGGCCGCGGCCATGGCCAGGGTGGCGGCGGTGGCGATCGGATGAGCCTTCGCCTCGTTGGCCGCGCTCTTCACGATCGGGCCGGCCTTCTTCCTCGTCTCGGCGACGATGCCTTGCGCGGCGCGGGCGAGCTTTTCCGTGGCGGCGGCCAGCTTGTCGTGAGCTTCCTCGGTGACTTCCGCGCCGTGCTTCTGCAGCACTTCCAGAAGATCCTCGACCAGGTCGTCGAGGTCGTCGGTCATCTTGATCAACTTGGACATCGTGTTGGCTCCTGTTGGATGACCCTCAATCGCCTGCGTGGCGAAGCTTCGCCTTGATCCAGCGCAAGGTCTCCGATGGTCATTCAACCCAGACTGGCGCCAGGATCGGAGAGCGCCATGAAACACGTCGTCGTCGTCGCCCACCCCAACGGCGAGAGCTTCACCGCTCACATTGCGCAAACCTATGCGGTGGCGGTCGGCGAGCTCGGTCACGAGGTCATCGTTCGCGACCTCTACGGGATGGGCTTCGACCCGTGCCTGAAGGCCGGCGAAATCCCGCTTCCCGGCGGCTTCGCGCCCTGGCCCGACGTGAAGGCGGAGCGCGCCGAGATCGGCGACGCCGATGTCTTCGCCTTCATCTATCCGCTCTGGTTCAACGCGCCGCCGGCGATCCTGAAGGGCTACATCGACCGCGTTTTCGGCATGGGCTTCGGCTACGGCATGGGTTCAGGCGGCAACGAGCCGCTGCTGACCGGCAAGCAGATGATCAGCATCACCAGCTCGGGCGCGCCCGAGCGCTGGCTGAAGGAGACCGGGGCGTGGGACGCCATGCGCAAGCTCTTCGATGAGCATATCGCCGCAGTGTGCGGCTTTACGCTGATTGATCACATCCACTTCGACAGCATCGTGCCGGGCATAACGGAAGAAGCCGTCGAAACCTGCGCGCAGACGGTGCGCGACACCGTGGCGGCGCGCCTCTAGGCCAGCGCCGCCCGCAGCCGGTCGAGGATGCGCTTGCGCTCGCCGTCGCCGGCGGCGTTGTCGAGGCGAGAGTCGATCTCGTTCAGAAGCTCGACCCGCAGGTTGTGCCAGTCCAGGGCGGTTGCCTGACCGGTCTCCAGGCGTCGGGCCTCATCCGCCGGCGCGGCCGCTTCACGGGTCAGCGTAAAGCCTTGATCTATGTCTGGAACCAACAGCTGCCCGGGCTCATGGCCCGCGGCCGTAAGGCGAGTCTTGAGCGCGGCCAGCGCGCCCGGTTCGCCGTGGACCAGAAACACCTTGCCGCTGATGGGGCCGCGAGCCTGAGCCCAGGCGATGAGGCCACGTGCGTCGGCATGGCCGGAATAGACGTCGAACGAGCGGATGCGGGCGCGCACGCGGATGGGCTCGCCCTGGATGCGGACCATGTCGCGGCCGTCCTGCAACAGACGGCCCAGC
>CAMLRH010000158.1 GCA_946482375.1 uncultured Caulobacteraceae bacterium
TGCGGAGAGCGCCGTCTTCAGCTCGTCGATGACGTCGTGGATCGGGAGCATGACGGGCGGGGTCTAGCCTCCCCGCCCCTCCGCTGTCACTCCGCCGCCAGCTTCCGCTCGTGATAGCGGGAGTGCCAGTAGGCGTAGGCGAAATAGATGACGAGGCCGATGCCCATCCATATCCACAACCGCGACCAGGTGGCCGGCGGCAGCTTGTAGATCAGGTAGGCGCAGCCGAGCATCCCGGCCGGGGCTGTGAACCAGATGAACGGCGTCTTGAACCGCCGCGGCAGGTTCGGCTCGCTGTAGCGCAGGTAGAGCACCGCGCCACAGATCAGCACGAAGGCCAGCAGCGTGCCCATCGACACCAGTTCGCCCAGGATGCCGATCGGGAACAGGCCGCCGACCAGCGCGGCGAAGGCGCCGGTGATGACCGTGCCCCACACCGGCGTGCGGGTCTTGCGGTTCACCGAGCCGAACAGCGGCGGCAGCAGGCCGTCGCGGCTCATGGCGTAGAGGATGCGCGACTGGCCGTAGAGCAGCGCCAGGATGGTCGAGGCAAGGCCGACGGTGACGCCGATGTTGATGGCCTGCCTGAGCCATGCGAGCTCCGGCACCGCGCCCAGTGCTTCAGCCACCGGCGAGGGCGTGTTCAGCGTCTGGTAGGGTGCGATGCCGACCAGCACCAGCGCCATGGCCAGGTAGAGCACCGTGCAGATGACCAGCGACAGCAGGATGCCGATCGGCATGGTCCTCTGCGGGTCCTTGGCCTCCTGCGCCGCCGTCGAAACACCCTCGAAGCCGATGTAGGCGAAGAAGATGACGCTGGCCGCGGCCGCGATACCGCCCCAGCCGAAGCGGCCTTGCGGGAAGGCGTCGGACGGCGGCTCGGCCGGCGGGATGAAGGGCTGCCAGAGGTCGGGGTTCACGTACATCGCGCCAAAGCCGATGACAGCCAGCACGATGCCGACCTTCAGCGCCACGATCAGGTTGTTGACGATCTTGCTCTGGGTGATGCCGGCGATCAGGAAGGCCGACATCAGCGCGATGATGAACATCGCCGGCACATTGAAGTAGGTCGGCGCCCCGCTCTCGGTGACGGTCCGCACCAGTTCATGACCGTTGAAGTCGTAGGGCGCCCTCGTCCACTGGTCGGATAGGTGTATCCCGAAACCCTCCATCAGCCGGTCGAAGTATCCGGACCAGCCCGCTGAGACGGTCGCGGCGGCGATGCCGTATTCCAGGATCAGGTCCCAGGCGATCAGCCAGGCGAAGAACTCGCCGATGGTCGCGAAGGTGTAGGTGTAGGCCGACCCCGCCACGGGGATCATCGAGGCCAGTTCGGCGTAGCACAGCGCCGCGAAGGCGCAGACGATGCCGGCCAGCACGAACGACAGCGCGATCGCCGGGCCCGCGTTGATCGCCGCCTGCTGACCGGTCAGGACGAAGATACCCGCCCCGATGACCCCGCCGATGCCGAGCAGCGTCAGGGACGGCCAACCGAGGCCCCGCTTGAGGGTGTGCTCACCCTCCTCGTTGGCCTGCGCCAACAGCACTTCGATGGGTTTCTTGGTGAAGAGCTTCATGGTTCTGGAAAGAGCCCCCTGCCCTATGCCGCCTCCCGCGGCATGATGTTTCCCGACATCGGGTTGGGCGCGAGGATAGGCATGCGTCGCGACGCCTCGCAACGGGGCCCTTTATTCCTGCCGCGCGAGACCCCACACATAGGGCGAACCATGAAGGATCACCTGTGAGCGTCACCGAAACCGAAGGCCCCCCGATCCGCGCGCTCATCGCGCCGGTCACGCCGCTGCAGCAGAACTGCACCATTGTCTGGTGCTCGAAGACGAAGAAGGCGGCGATCATCGACCCGGGCGGTGAGATCCCGCGCCTGCTCGGCGCGCTGGAGGCGCAGGGCCTGACGCTGGAGAAGATCTGGGTCACCCACGGCCACCTCGACCATGCCGGCGCCACCGCCGAGCTCAAGGAACGCACCGGCGTTCCGATCGAGGGCCCCCACCCCGACGACAAGTTCTGGATCGACGACATCGAGACCAGCGCCGCCCGCTGGGGCATGGCCGGCGCGCGCAGCTTCACCCCCGACCGCTGGCTCGACGACGGCGACACCGTCCAGCTCGGCGAGACGGAGTTCGAGGTCATCCACTGCCCCGGCCATACGCCCGGCCACGTGATCTTCTTCAACCGCAAGGCCCGCTTCGCCCAGGTGGGCGACGTGTTGTTCAAGGGCTCAATTGGCCGCACCGACTTCCCGCGCGGCAACTTCGAGCAGTTGATCCATTCGATCACCAAAAAGCTTTGGCCGCTGGGCGACGACGTCGCCTTCGTGCCCGGCCACGGCCCGATGTCGACCTTCGGCGCGGAGCGGAAGTCGAACCCCTACGTTTCCGACCTGGCCATCGAGTCGATGAACGTCTGAGCTTTCCCTCCCCTTCATGGGGAGGGTGGCCGGCGCGAAGCGACGGACGGGTGGGGCTGTGTCGAAACTCCCCCACCCGATCGCAAGCGATCTTCCCTCCCCATCAAGGGGAGGGAGAATTGTGTTTCAGTTCTGAAATCGGCGGGTGACGTACAGCTGACACACCCGCGGCCATGGAGACCCTGATGGAGAACGGCGCGCGCATCCTGATCGTCGACGACGATCCGGGCATTCGCGATGTCGTCTCGGACTTCCTCGGTAAGCACGGCTACGAGGTCGAGACCGCCGCCGACGGCAAGCAGATGGACCAGGTCCTCACCCGCGACGGCGTCGATCTCGTCGTGCTCGACGTGATGATGCCGGGCGAGGATGGGCTGGCGATCACGCGGCGCCTGTCAGCCCGGCCCGGCGGTCCCGGCATCATCGTCATGAGCGCCATGGGCGAGGAGACCGACCGCATCGTCGGCCTCGAGCTCGGCGCCGACGACTACGTCCCCAAGCCCTGCAACCCGCGCGAACTGCTGGCCCGCATCAAGGCCGTTCTGCGCCGGCGTAACGAGCCTCGCGGCGGCGACCAGCCTGTCGGCGCGGCGGTCGAGTTCGCCGGCTGGCGGCTCGATCTCGTCCGCCGCGAACTGCGCTCGCCGGCCGGCGTGGTGGTGAACCTGTCGAGTGGCGAGTTCTCGCTGCTGCGCGCCTTTGTCGAGCATCCGCAGCGGGTGCTGACGCGCGACCAGCTGCTCGACTACGCCCGCGGCCGCGACAGCGACGCCTACGACCGCGCCATCGACGTCCAGATCAGCCGCCTGCGCCGCAAGCTCGACGACAGCGGCGACGGCGAGATGATCCGCACCATCCGCAGCGAAGGCTACATGTTCGCGCCGAAGGTGACCCGCACGTGAGGCGAGGTCGCGCCGCGCCCCTGTTCGCCCAGATGCTTGGGCTGGTCGTGCTCAGCCTCATCGCCGCGCACGCGATCAGCCTGATCATCCTGTTCAGTCTGCCCCCGCCGCCGCCCGAGGCCTACCGCGTCAGCGAGGTGGCCGAGGCGCTGCGGACGCCGGGCGTCCTCGAGGTGCCCGAGGGCCGGCCGCTGGTCACCCGCGTCCGCGGCGAGCCGCCCCGTGAAGGTTTCGTGGGCCGACGCCGGGCCGAGTTCCGCAACGAGCTCGCCGCCGCGTTGGGCGTGCCGCACGACCGCATCGTCATTAACAGCGCCGCGCGCGAACGCGTCATCCGCATGCGCCCGCCGGGACCTCGCCCCGACGGCCCGCGCATCCGCCGGGCGGAGCCCATCATTTTCGCGCCGTTCGAGATCGCCGTTCAGCAGGACGACGGCCAGTGGCTGACGACGCGCCCGCGCGCCAGCTTCCATTGGGGATCGTGGCAGGGGCGCATCCTGTTGACGCTCTTGATCTCCGTCATCGCCATCGCGCCGCTGGCCTGGTGGTTCGCGCGGCGGCTGTCGCAACCCATCGTCGCCTTCGCCGAAGCCGCCGAGCGGCTCGGACGCGACCCGCGCGCGCCGCCGCTGGCGATGGAGGGTTCGGGCGAGGTGCAGGCCGCTGTGACCGCCTTCAACAACATGCAGGAGCGGCTGCGGCGCTACGTCGAGGACCGCACGGCCATGGTCGGCGCCATCGCCCACGACCTGCGCACACCGCTGACGCGCCTGCGCTTCCGCATCGAGGGCGCGCCGGACGAGCTTCGCGGTCGCCTGCAGCAGGACATCGACGAGATGGAAGCCATGGTCGCCGCCGCGCTCGGCTTCGTCCACGACGCCACCCACACCGCCGAACGGACGAAGCTGGAACTCGCCTCGCTGGTGGAAAGCGTCATCGACGAGGCCGCCGAGACCGGAGCGGACGCCGCCATAGAGTCCGACCAGCGCATCGTCGTCGAGGGCGACCCGCTGGCGCTGAAACGGATGGTCGCCAACCTCGTCGGCAACGCCGTGAAGTATGGCGCGCGCGCTCGCGGCCGTGTCTTCGCCGAAGGCCGCGACGCCGTCATCGAGATCGACGACGAAGGCCCGGGTATTCCGCATGCCGAGATGGAGCGGGTGTTCGACCCCTTCTACCGCGCCGAACCCTCGCGCAGCCGCGAGACCGGCGGCGCGGGCCTGGGGCTGGCGGTCGTGCGCTCCATCGCCCGCGCCCATGGCGGCGACGTCACCCTGAAGAATCGTGACGGCGGCGGCCTGACCGCCCGCGTCAGCCTGCCGCTTTGAGAGGCCTTACATCGGACATGAGCGCCCGTATGGTGAGCCGGTGATGATTTCCCGCGCCGTTCCCTGCCTGCTCGCGCTCGCCGTCGCGGCGCCGGCGTTCGCCCAGCCTATCGACGAGCTGCCGCCCCGCCGCGATCGGGACGTAGAGGCCGCGCCACCCAAGGAGCAGGTCTTCATCAGCCCTTCCGGCGAGCCGTTCCGCGCGCCGCTGGCCGACGCCTATCCCGCCGGAACCTGGTTCGCCCGCGCCGACGCCGACCAGGACCGGGCGCTGACGGCCGAAGAGTTCGCCGCCGACCACATCGCCTTCTTCGACAGGCTCGACACCGACAAGGACGGCGTCATCGACGGCTTCGAGAACAACGAATACGAGCGCACCATCGCCCCCGAGGTGGCGGCCCAGCCCAGCGGCCGTGGACCCCGGCGCGGCTCGTGGATCTTCGGCCGCCGCGAGAAGCCGCGGAAGGAGCTGCGCGGCGCCGGGCACTACGGCTTGCTGGACGATCCGCTGCCCACCCGCTCGCCTGACGCCAACTTCGACTACCGCGTCACGCGCGAGGAGTGGCAGGCCGCCGCCACGCGCCGGTTCAAGGCCCTCGACAAGGACGGCGACGGCCGCATCGCCTGGGGCGAACTGCCCACCACGCGCATGCAGCAGGACCTCGAACGGCTCAAGTAGCTGCGGCGATTCCTCACGCATCGGTGACGCTTTTCCAGCTTCACCGGAGAACCCAACGGGGCCTTCGACGGTTAGGCATGAACGCCGACGATGGAGTTCGCCCCCTTGACCGACCCGGAACGCCCTGAAGCCGAGCCGATCCCTCCGTCGCCGGAGTATGAGCCCGGACGCACTCCCGAGGAGGCGCCCCCGCTCGACCCGACCCCCAACCCGCCGGGCGACGGCACCCCCTATGACGCCGCGCCCTAGTCATTTCGAGTAGCCCAGGACGCCCCCATGGAAACCAGCTCCGAAAAGCCTACCACCCGCTCGCGGCGCGGCTTCGCCGCCATGGACCCCGAACGCCGCCGCGAAATCGCCCGCAAGGGCGGCGCCAGCGTGCCGAGCGAAAAGCGCAGCTTCGCCAAGGATCGTGACCTCGCCGCCGACGCCGGCCGCAAGGGCGGTTCTTCCTCGCGGGGCGGCGGCCGCCCGGTCCGCTCTCGCAACAGCTAATTTGCGGCGAGCATAAAGACCGCGAAGGCGGGCTCTGGGCTGGTCCACAGCTTCAGGGTCCGCCATCCCGCCTCTTCGGCGAGGCGCGAGAAACCCTCCGGCGTGAACTTGTGCGAGTTTTCTGTGTGGATGGTCTCGCCCTCTGAGAACTGGAACGCCTGGCCCGCAGCGTGGGCCGTCTGGTCCTTCATCGACTTCAGGTGCATCTCGACCCGGCTCTTGTCGGGGTTCCAGACCGCTTCGTGCGCGAAGGCGGTCAGGTCGAAGTCGCCGCCGAGTTCCCGGTTGATGCGGGCCAGCAGGTTCTTGTTGAAGGCCGCCGTGACCCCCTGTGCGTCGTCATAGGCGCGGACCAGCACCGCCGGGTCCTTCACCAG
>CAMLRH010000159.1 GCA_946482375.1 uncultured Caulobacteraceae bacterium
GGCGCGCCGGCGGCCGAGTTCACCCGCTCGGTCGTGCAGGACCGCGAGCGGCACACCATCGTCGACTTCGAAGTGGGCCGCGACCTGGGCATCGGCGGAAGGCTGCGTCACGCCGTGTCGGCGGGTCTCCGCTACGCCCAGTTCGAGTCTTCGACCAGCACGGCGCTGTATGGATCCGACTATTACATCCCGCAGGGCGGTGTGATGCGCCTGACCGACGCCGGCCTCGTGAAGTATCCAAGCACGATCCATATGTTCGACGCCCAGCTGGCCGCCGAGCGGGAGTTCGAGGGTGTTGGACCGACAGCCACGTGGCACGGCTCGGCGGACCTCTTCGGTAACGCCGAGGCCGGCGAGGTCGCCCTGGACTGGTCGCTGTCGGGCGCCGTGCTGTTCGGCAAGCAATCGGCCGACGTCGAGGGTCTGGCGACCGACAGCTACTACTCCTACCCCGGCCTCACCGCCTTCCTGCAGCGCCCGGATCCCGTTTCCGTCACGCCCACGCCCGCGGGTACGTCCCGCAGCGACCGCGTCACCGTTCCGGTGTTGGGAGCCAGTCTCGGCTTCTCCTACTCCGTCGGCCGCGTGGGGATCAGCGCCGGATACAGCTGGGAGCGATACTTCGACGTCATCGACGGTGGCATCGACGAGGAACAGACCTACGACCGCACGATCCAGGGACCCTTCCTGAAACTGAAGGTCGGCTTCGGCGGCTAGTCTCCGGCTTCGGTCCCCTTCTGAACCGGAATCGACTGAGGCGGCGGGTCACACCTGCCGCCTCTTCTTTTTTGGGCGCGACCGTCTGGCCTTTGCACGCCAGACCCGCCAAAAGGCGGCCATGACCGAGCGTCCCTCCCGCCCGATCCTGCGGCTGAAGAACCCGCCGAAGCTGCCCGAGCCGCCGCCCGCGCCGTGGAAGTGCAAGCCGTGCGGAGCGGCGCTGATTCCGGCCGACGCCGCCAATGAAGATGGCATCGTCCGCTGCCCGAAATGCAACGCGCGGCTGGGGCGGCTGGAGGACTTCGTTGAGGGCGGCAAGGTCAGGGCGAGGCCGGCTTAACCCACCTCCTGCGCGGGGCGGAATCGGCTCATGCTGGTCCCGTCAGTAGCGGAGTGCCCCCCGATGATCGAAGCGACCTACGTGCTGTTCGTCCCCAAGGCCAAGCGGAACAAGCTGCGCAGCGTGCTGCAGGCGGAAGACACCACGCCGATCAGCTGGCGCGAGAAGCGGGCGTCCGGCGGCAGCGAGTTCTACTTCTCGGGCCCCTCGTCGCTGGCTCGCGAGACGCACCAGCACCTGGCCCGCTGGCTGACCACCAACTGACGCCGGCTTGCCAGCCTCCTGAAACGGATTTCTCATCACGCGTATGACGCGTGTGTGTGAGGAACGGGCGGTCTGGCTGGCGCGGCAGGTGTTGCCGCACGAGCCGGCTTTGCGCGCCTGGCTGACGCGCTGGCGGCTGCAGGACCTGCTCATCGACGACATCGTCCAGGAGGCCTACGCTGTCCTCGCCGCGCGCGAGACCGTCGACGACATCCGCAACGCCCGCGGCTACCTGTTCCAGACCGCGCGCTCGATCATCCTGATGCACCTGCGCCGCTCGCGCGTCGTGTCGATCCGCGCGGTGGAGGACATGGAGCGCATTGGCGCGCCGGCCGACGAGGCCAGCCCCGAGCAGCAGGTGTCCGACCGCGAGGACCTGCATCGCCTCGCCCGCGCCATCGCCGACCTGCCGGAGATGGGGCGCCAGGCCCTGACCCTGCGCGTCATCGACGGCCTGTCGCAGCGCGAGGTCGGCGAGCGCATGGGCATCTCCGAGAACGCGGCCCAGAAACACATCGCCAAAAGCATCCACCTGCTGATGGACCTCTTCGGGCGAGGCGGAAACGCCGCGCCTGACGCATCTAGGACTCCAGTGAAGAAAGAACGGAACCCGAATGCCGGCACGGCAGACCAGCGCGGTGATTGACGCCGAGGCGGCCGAATGGGCCGCGCGCGTCGACGACGGCCCGCTCTCGGCTGAGGAGCAGGCGGCGCTGGACGCGTGGCTGGCGGCCGACACCCGGCGGCTGGGCGCCTACGCCAAGGCCCGCGCCGTGTTCGCCCACGTGCAGCGGGCGAGGGCGCTGGGGCCGGACTATGACGCGGCCGAGTTCGCCAGCCCCCCCGCGCCGCCCGTCCGGGGCGTGAGCCGCCGGATGGTGTGGATGGGCGCGGCGGCGGCCGGTGTCGCCGGACTGTCGGTGACGCTGGGACTGCAAGCGCGGGCGGGTATCCGCACACGGGTCGGTGAGGTGCGGCTGGCGCCGCTGCCGGACGGTTCGTCGATGACGCTGAACACGAACACCCGGGTGCAGGTCGCCTTTTCGAAGGCCGAGCGCCGCGTTCGCCTGCTTGAAGGCGAGGCGATGTTCGACGTGGCCAAGGACGCCTCGCGGCCCTTCTTCGTGGAGGCGGGCGACACCGAGGTCCGCGCCGTGGGCACCAGTTTCGTCGTTTGCGCGCTGGCCGAAAAGCCGGTGCAGGTGCTGGTCCGCGACGGCGTGGTGGAGATGACGCGCGAGGCGGACCCGCCGGTGCGCGTGGCGGCGAACTCCCGCGCCGTGGCGGAGGCGGGCGCCATCCGCGCCACCGTGCTGACCCCGGCGGAGATCGGCCGCGAGATTTCCTGGCGCGAGGGCCTGCTGTCGTTCGAGGACATGCCGCTCGAAGAGGCGATCGCGGAGTATTCCCGCTACAGCGAGACGAAGATCGTGGTCGAGGACCCGGCGCTGCGGCGTGAAACGGTAACGGGCCTGTTCATGGCCAACAATCCGACGGGTTTCGCCCATGCGGTCGCCGACGCGCTGGAGCTGAAGACCGAGGTGAGCGGGCGCGAAGTGCGGCTTTACCGGTGAGTTTTCGGCGACGGCGAGAAAAATTTTCAAAGGGCGAGGCGGGTTTTGTCGAGCCGCGCATCTAGGCCTCGAAGCGACAGGCCCGGTCACCAGATCGGGGCGAGCGCGAGGGGGAAACCAGATGATTGCTCTGCCTAGGAAGGCTTTGCTTGGCTGCGGCGCCGCCGTCGGCGTCTTGATCTTTGCGACCGGTGCGTGGGCGCAACAACGCGCCTTCGATATTCCGGCTCAACCCGCGACGCAGGCGGTGCCGGAATTCGCCCGCCAGGCCGGCATCCAGATCATGAGCCCCGGGGCCGACCTGCGCGGCGTCAACCTGCAGGCGGTGCAGGGCGAGTACGAGGTTCGCGATGCGCTGGCCATGATGCTGGCCGGCACGGATCTCGCCATCGACTCCGACAACGGCGACGTCATCGTGCTTCGGAAGGCCGATGCCGACCCCCAGTCCGGAGGCGCCGCGGGGGACGGCGCTGATGGCACCGTCGAGGCTCTGATCGTCACGGCGCAGAAGCGCGAAGAAGATATCCAGGACGTGCCGATCGCGATTTCGGCGTTCACCCAGGAGGCGCTCGAGGCGCAGAAGATCGAGGGCGGCTTCGATCTTCTGAAGGCGATCCCGAACGTCACCTTCTCGAAGAACAATTTCACCAGCTACAATTTCAGTATTCGCGGCGTGGGCACCAAGGCCGTTTCCGCGACGACCGATCCGGGCGTTTCGGTCAGCTTCAACAACACTGGCATTATCCAGAACCGGCTGTTCGAGCAGGAATACTTCGATATCGAGCGGGTCGAAGTCTTGCGCGGGCCGCAAGGCACGCTCTACGGCCGCAACGCCACCAGCGGCGTCATCAACGTCATCTCGGCCAAGCCGGACCTCGACGAGTTCTCGGGGTGGGTCAAAGCCGAGGTCGGCAACTATGACGCCAAGCGCGCTTCGGCGATGGTCAACATTCCGCTGGTCGAGTACAAGTTGGCGCTCCGCCTGGCCGGCGCGTTCACCGACCGGCAGGGCTATGACTTCAACACCATCACCGACAATCCGGTGAACGGCCGCGACCTGTGGTCGGCCCGTCTGACCATCGGCTTCCAGCCCACCGAGCGCCTCGGCGGCAACCTAATCTGGGAGCGGTTCGAGGAGGACGACGACCGCCTGCGCACGGGCAAGCAGCTCTGCCACCACGATCCGGACCGGGCGACGATCGGCGATACGCCGACCTGGATACCCGACCCGAACAACCCTTACAGCGAGTTTTTCGGCGCGTTGCGGCCGGCGTTGTTCAGCCAGGGATGCCGCGCCGGCAACCTCTACGATGATATGGCGTTCGGTACGCCCAACGGCCTGGCCATTCCGTTCATTTTCGGCGCGGCGGCCCTGGGCAGTTCTGACGAGTTCGCCGTCGGCCGCGTCGACGGCCGCAACGTCGGACTGCTGCGGCTGGAAGATCCCTACGGCGGGATGATGCAGTCGCGGAACATGCGGGAGATCGCGTCATTGCGCGATCCGCGCTATCGCGCCCACGCCGATCTCGTCGAGCTGAACGTCGATTTCGACCTCACCGAGTCTCTGACGATCTCATCCCAGACGGCCTACGTCGAGGACGAGGTCTATTCCTTCCAGGACTTCAACCGGTTCAATACCCAGCCGGTGTTCAGGGATACGTCGCAGTTCGGTCCGACCTTCACGGGCGACTACAGCAACCTGGCCCCTGGCGGCGTCTTCTGCGACCCGCAACTCGGATGTTCCGACACCATCGTCGGCTTCGACATCTCTCAGGCGAGCGCAAAACAGTTCAGCCACGAGCTCCGGCTGCAGTCGAATTTCGACGGACCGATCAACTTCAGCGCCGGCGCGAATTACACGAAGTTCGACGTGCTGGTCGATTACTACATCATGTTCAACCTGATTACCGCGATCGCGCTGACGTCTCCGTTCAATGCGCCGATCGACGGCGTTGTGGACTGGAACCTCTGCGGCTTCCCCGACGTGCTGGGCCTGATCCAGTTCGGAGCCGCGGGCGGTCCGGGCGGCCCCGTTCCAAATGGGACGCCAGGCTCTGCCTGCCCCTATATCGATCCCAATCCGGTCGAGAGCATCAACGGCGAGGGGCATAACTATTTCCGCAGCAAGAACCCCTATCACCTCCGGTCGTCAGCGGTGTTCGGCGAAGTGTATTGGGAGCTGACGGATGACGTGAAGATCACGGCCGGCCTCCGCTACACCGACGACAAGAAGACCTTCACCCCCGTGCCCAGCCAGATCCTGACCGCGCCCGGCCTGTTCGGCGCGGGTGCGATCGCTCGCGGTTACCCGGAACGGGCGCCGCTGGTGCAGGAATGGGGTGAATGGACGGGCCGGCTCGGGATCGACTGGAAACCCGACCTTGGGTTCACGGACGACACCCTCCTCTACGCCTTCTATTCCCACGGTTACAAGGGCGGCGGCGCCAACCCGCCCAAGCCGGGCTTTGCGACGGAAGAGGAGACGCTGGCGCTGGCCATTCCGGAGATGCTCCAGCTCATCAATTTGCTGAACCTCGACCTGCCGGTGCTGGACCTGACGGCGGACGAGTATGCCGACACCTTCGAGCCGGAGTTCGTGGATGCATTCGAGATAGGCGCCAAGAATACGCTGTTCGGCGGCGCCATGACCCTGAACATCACGGGCTTCTATTACGACTACAAGGATTACCAGGTCTCCCAGATTCGCGACCGGACAGCGGTGAACGAAAACTTCGATGCAAAGACCTGGGGTCTGGAATTCGAAACCGTCTTCGCACCGTCACGCAATTTCCAGATCATCGCCAATCTCGGATACCTCGACACCGAGATTGCGGATGGCGAGACGTCCATCGACATCATGAATCGGAACCAGGGCAATCCGGACTACACGGTCACGAAGGCCTGGCTGCAGCTGCCGTCCAACTGCGTCATTCCGACGGCCGTGGCCGAGAGCTGGTTGGCCAACCATATCGGCATTTGGTACTGGGACCTGTGCGGCGGCGTCGGCGGCATGCTCGGCTTTGTCGGCGGTCCTCCCGCCGACCCGAACTTCAACAACACCCCCTATGACGTCGCCAACTATCCAGAATTGAACGGCGGCGCGGGCCTGCTCGCGGACCTCGGGGGCAACGAACTGCCCAACGCCCCCCACTGGACCGCCAACGTCGGCGCTCAATACGGCATCGACGTCCTCGACGGCTGGCGGGCGACCATTCGGGGCGACGTCTATTGGCAGTCGCAGTCCTGGCATCGGGTCTACAACGACGACCCCTACGACAAGCTGCACGGCTGGTGGAATGCGAAC
>CAMLRH010000160.1 GCA_946482375.1 uncultured Caulobacteraceae bacterium
CCCAGCCGGAGAAGTTCGCCGAGATGGTGCTGGCCGAGCTGCGCGGCTGGTTCGACGACGACGGGACTTGTCCGTTCTGGGAGCACGTCGCCAGCCGCTTCTTCCCACTGGCCTTCGACGAGGCCGACAAGATGAGCGCTTCCACCGACGGCCAGTTCATCCTCGACCTGGCGCCGCGCCATCCGATCTATGTCGAGTTGCTGCCGCCCGCCGCCCGCGAGGCCATCGGCAAGGTCCACCGCGACGGCGAGGCCGCGCGGGTGATGCTGGAGCGGGAGCGGTTCCGCTATTCGGGGCTGGTCGACCTGTTCGACGCCGGGCCGACGATGACCTGCGCCCGCGACGACATCCACACGGTGCGCGAGGCCAGGCGGCTGCGGCTGAAGGTGGGCGCGGTCGAGAGCGACGAGCCGGTGCTGGTCTCGACGCACGAGATCGGCCGCTTCCGGGCGATGCGCGTTCCGGCGGTGGTGGGCGAGGACACCGTGACGCTGTCGAAGGACGCCGCCGAGGCCTTGAAGGTGCGCGCCGGGGAGGCGCTGAGGGTGATGCCATGAGCCGCTTCACCTCCACCGATCCGGCGACCGGCGAGGTCGTCTGGGAAGGCGAGGCCACCGGAGAGCGCGAGGTCGCGCAGGCCGTGGCCAAAGCGAGGGCCGCCTTCCGCGACTGGGCCGACCGGCCGCGCGAGGAGCGGGTCGAGGCGATGCGCCGCTACAAGGCCGCACTTGAGGCGAGGCGCGAGGACTTCGCCCGCGCCATCTCGCGGGAGACCGGCAAGGCGCTGTGGGAGACGACCGCTGAACTCGGCTCGATGATCGGCAAGGCCGACATCTCCATCGCCGCCTACGACGAGCGGACCGGCGTGAAGGAGGCCGACACGGCGTTCGGGCGCGCGGTGCTGCGCCACCGGCCGCATGGGGTGATGGCGGTGCTGGGGCCGTTCAACTTCCCCGGCCATCTGCCGAACGGCCACATCGTGCCGGCGCTGCTGGCGGGCGACGCGGTGGTGTTCAAGCCGTCCGAGGAGACGCCGCTGACCGGTCAGCTGATGGTCGAGGCGCTGCATGCGGCCGGGCTGCCGGAGGGTGTCGTCAACCTCGTACAGGGCGGACGCGAGACCGGCGCGGCGCTGCTGGAGCAGGCGATCGACGGCCTGCTATTCACCGGCTCGGCGCAGGCGGGGGCGGTGTTTCGGAAGAAGTTCGCCGACCGGCCGGACGTGATCCTGGCGCTGGAGCTCGGCGGCAACAATCCGCTGGTGGTGTGGGACGCCGCCGATGCGGAAGCGGCCGCCGGCCACATCGTCCAGTCCGCCTTCATCACGACGGGCCAGCGCTGCTCGTGCGCGCGGCGGCTGATCGTGCCGGAAGGCGCGGCAGGGAATGCGGTTGTCGAGGCGGTGGCCGCGCTCGCCGACCGGCTGGTGACCGGGCCGTGGAACGGCGAGACGGAGCCCTTCATGGGGCCGCTGATCTCGACGCGCGCGGCGGAAGGGGCGCTCGCTGCGGCGTCACGGCTGGGCGGCAAGGTCATCCGCGAGATGACGCCGGTGCAAGGGCTGTCGTCGGCCTTCGTGACGCCTGGGATGATCGACGTCACCGGTATCGACACACCCGACGAGGAGGTCTTCGCACCGCTTTTGCAGGTGCGCCGCGTGGCTAGTTTCGATGAGGCTGTGTCGGCGGCGAACGCCACGAAGTATGGCCTCTCCGCCGGACTTATCTCTGACGATCCAAAGCTTTGGGAGCGGTTCGTGAACCGTATCCGCGCGGGCGTGGTGAACTTCAACCGGCCGACGACCGGCGCGGCGGGAACGGCGCCGTTCGGCGGGCTTGGCCACTCCGGCAACCATCGGCCCAGCGCCTATTACGCCGCCGACTACTGCGCCTATCCGATGGCGAGCTTCGAGGCCGACAGCGTGGTCTCGACGCTGGGCGAGATCAAGGGCCTGCGCCCTTGAAGGCGGTCGAAGCCAACGCCGACGGGCTGGTCGGTCCGACCCACTCCTACGCCGGCCTGTCGCCCGGCAACCTGGCCAGCGAGCACAATCAGGGCGAGGTCTCCAACCCGCGCGCCGCTGTGTTGGAGGGGCTGGCCAAGATGCGCCGCCTCGCCGACTTGGGCGTGCCGCAGTTCGTCCTGCCGCCGCACGAGCGGCCGCTGATGCCCTTCCTGCGCGAGCTAGGGTTTGCCGATCTGACGCAGGCCTGGCGTGAGGCGCCGACGCTGGCTGCGGCCGCCTGTTCGGCCTCGTCGATGTGGGCCGCCAACGCCGCGACGGTGACGCCCTCGGCCGACACCGAGGATGGCCGCGTCCACTTCACGCCCGCCAACCTCGTCACCAACCTGCATCGCAGCCTGGAGCCGGAGCAGACGACGCGCGCTTTGCGGGCGCTCTTCCGCGACGAGCGCCGCTTCGCCGTCCACGATCCGCTGCACGCCCAGCCGCACTTCGCCGACGAGGGCGCGGCCAACCATGTGCGCTTGTGCGCCGACCACGGCGAGCCGGGGGTCAACCTGTTCGTCTATGGCCGTGGCGCGTGGGACCACTGGCAGGGCAAACACCCCGCCCGCCAGACCCGCGAGGCGTTCGAGGCCATCACGCGCCGACACGCGGCGGGTGGCGCGGTGTTCGCCAGGCAGGCGCAGGCCGCCATCGACGCGGGGGCTTTCCACAATGACGTGGTCTGTGTGGGGACGAAGACGACGCTGTTCTTCCATGAGTTGGCGTTTGAAGACCGTGCAGCGATGGAGGCCGACGTTCGCACCGCCGCCAAGGGCTTCGAGCCGCAGTTCGTCGAGGTGTCGCAAGCCGACCTGCCCATCGAGGATGCGGTGAAGAGCTACCTCTTCAACTCGCAGCTTTTGTCGCTGCCTGGCGAGGATCGGCTGACGCTGCTGGCGCCGGTCGAGACGCAGGAGAACCCGCGCGCGCATGCGGCGGCGGAGTCGATTGCGGCCTCGAACGGGCCAATCGGACGCGTCGAATACGTCGACGTGCGTCAGAGTATGCGCAACGGCGGCGGGCCTGCCTGCCTGCGGCTGCGCGTAGTGCTGACGGACGAGGAGCTGGCGGCGGTCAATCCGGCGCAGCGGTTCGATGCCCGGCTGCACGAGCGGCTGACGGCGTGGGCGGAGCGTCACTACCGCGATCGGCTGGCGCCCTCGGACCTCGCCGATCCGCGGCTGCTCGATGAGAGCTATGCGGCGCTGGACGAACTGACCGGGCTGCTCGGGCTGGGAAGCGGCTTCTACCCCTTCCAGCGTCAGCCCTGACGTAGGCGGGCCAGTGCTTCCGGGAAGCGGCGGGAGAGGGGGACGGTCAACGTCCCCAGTTCGACGGCGTAGTCGCCTGAACCCTCGGGCTTGAGGCCCGTCACGCGGGCGGTGTTGACCAGCCATGAGCGGTGGGTGCGGACGAAGCCGCGCGGACCCAGCGCCGTCTCCAGCGCCGCCAGCGATGAGCGCATCAGCGGGCGGCGGCCGTCGGCCAGCACGAACTCGGCGTAGTTACCGGCGCTGCTGACGGCGAGGATATCGGCGATGGGCGCGCGGACCAGCTTGGCGCCGTCGCGGATATCGAACAGGTCCGGGCCCGTGGGCTGGGCGGCCTGGATGCGCAGCCGGCGCACCAGCCAGTAGGTGACGCCGATCAGGACGTAGGCGAGGACGTCCTTGCGCAGTTCGGACAGGAACTCGGGGACCAGCGGGCCGAAGTCGTAGCGGTCGCCCATGGCCGCATAGGCGGCGTGACGCAGGGCCAGGAAGACGGCCACGTGCAGCACGGAGTAGGCGAGGGCGCCGGGAACGTGGACGCTCCAGGCCAGCCACCGCGGGCGGCGCGTCTTCAGGGTCCAGAGCGTCAGGGACAGCGGAATCCAGGCGCTGGCGGTGTGGCCGATGGCGCTGCTGGCTTCCCAGATGGTGGGGCGAGCCAGGCCAAGGTCCGGCCGCGCCTCGGTGATGCTGAAGACGTTGATCACCGCGACGCCGCTGACCACCGCCGCGGCCACGGCCCAGGCGGTCAGGAGCCAGGCGCGCTCGCCGTTCGTCCCGGATGGGTCGCCGTTCGTCACGGGCGACGGCCGCTCGTCACCGGCGGAGCGCCGCAGGTCCCCGGCCGCTTTCGGCCGTCGTGTCCGTCACCTGCAAGGTTTCTCATGACCGCCCCCGAAACCCTCCGCCGCCACGATCTCGACTGGATCCGCGTCGGCGCCTTCTTCCTGCTGATCCTCTACCACGTCGGCATGTTCTACGTGCCGTGGGACTGGCACGTGAAGAGCCCGCAGCCGGTGGAATGGCTGGAGTGGCTGATGCGGGTGACCAACCCGTGGCGGCTACCCCTGCTGTTCCTGGTCTCGGGCGCGGCGACGCGGTTCATGGCCGACAAGGTGACGGCGGGATCGCTTGCCTGGCAGCGGACGTTGCGGCTGTTCCCGCCGCTGCTGCTGGCAGTCTTCGTCGTCGTGCCGCCGCAGACTTTCTACGAGGTCGTCGAGAAGGGCGGCTATGCGGGCAGTTTCGTCGACTTTTACGCCCGCTATGTCACCGCATCGGGGGACTGGTGCAACGCGCAGGGCTGTCTGATAACGCCGACCTATAACCACATGTGGTTTGTAGCGTATCTGCTTGTTTATACGCTGCTTCTCGCTGTGGTGTTGGCATTTGCGAGACCCGCCTTAGCGCGGCTAGAGGCGCTGCTGGAGAAGCTGCGCGGCTGGGGTCTCATCGTATGGCCGATCTTGGCGCTGGGCTTGTTCCGGGCGGTGCTGTTCCCGGTCTTCGATGTCACCCACGCAATGGTCGACGACTGGTACACGCACGCGGTCTCGCTTGGGCTGTTCCTGTTCGGATATTCTATTGCGAAATCAGAGGTTTTACGCGCCGAGTTCATGCGGCTGCGGTGGCCCGCGCTGATCCTGGCCGTTGCCGCCTACGCCATCTGGGCGAGCTATGCCTGGGTCTATCGGGCCGACGACGCGGCGTCGCCGGAGGCGCTTACGCTCGTCATGCGCTTCGTCTACGCCGCCGACCAGTGGGGCTTCATCGCCGCGGCGCTCGGGTTTGGGGCCAGGCATCTGAATCGGGGCGGGCCGGTGCTGAGCTATCTGACGCTGGCGGTCTTCCCCTTCTACATCGTCCACCAGACAATCATCGTGGTCGCCGGCCACCACCTCGCACCGCTCGGCCTGCCGCAGGGGCTGGAGGCGGCGGTCATCGTCGCGCTGACCTTCGGCGGCTGCTTTGCGACCTACGAGGTCGTGCGGCGGGCGAACTGGCTCAAGCGCTGGTTCGGGCTGAAGCCTCAGTCGGCGTCGCCCAGCCGCCCGCCGGCGTTCGCGTAGGCCTGGGTGCCGCGCGTGTAGACCTTGTCGGTGGGCAGGATGGCGTCGATGGCAATGTCCGGGGCGCTTTCCAGTCGCGCGTAGATCGGCGCGAAGTCCTGCAGGGTGGCGTCGAGCAGGGCCTGCAGCGACGGGATGACGAAGTAGACCTGCTGAAAGTCGTCGATGCGGTAGGGCGTGCGCATCAGCCGTTCGAGGTCGAAGCCCAGGCGGTTGGGGGAGCCGTCTTCCAGCGCGAAGATGCTCTCGGTGCGCGAGGAGACGATGCCGGCGCCGTAGATGCGCAAGCCAGCCTTCGTGTCCATCAGCCCGAACTCGACGGTGTACCAGTAGAGACGCGCGAGATTGTGCAGGCGGCCGAGGCTCATCGCCCGCTCGCCGCCCCGGCCATAGGCCTGCATGTAGTCGGCGAACACCGGGTCGGTCAGCATCGGCACGTGGCCGAAGACGTCATGGAAGATGTCCGGCTCCTGCAGTTAATCGAGCTGGTCGGGCTTCCTGATGAACTGGCCCGCCGGGAAGCGGCGGTTGGCGAGGTGCTCGAAGAAGACCTCGTCGGGGACGAGGCCCGGCACGGCCACCACCGTCCAGCCGGTCAGCCGCGTCAGCTCCTCGTTGATGCGCCGGAGGTCGGGGATGCCGCCACGATGCAGGTCGAGCGCATCGAGGCCCTTGAGGAACTCGTCCGACGCGCGGCCCGGCAGCAGCTTCTCCTGCCGTTCGTAGAGGGTGTCCCAGACGCGGTGTTCCTGGGGCGTGTAGGCATTCCACGCCTGGTCGATGGTCCAGTCGGCGGCCGCGCCCGCGGGCGGGCCCAGATGTGAGCCGTCAGCGCTCATGACGGGAAGATTACG
>CAMLRH010000161.1 GCA_946482375.1 uncultured Caulobacteraceae bacterium
CGGGACCCAGGGGCCGCATCCATGACTCTGGGTCCCGGATCGCCTTCGGCGTCCGGGATGACGGAAGTTGTTAGCGAAGCGCGGCGTTGATGGCGTCCAGCGCCTTCGAGCCCGGCACCAGTTCGGCGTCGGTAAGCTGGTTCAAAGGCTTGGCCACGGTGGACAGGGCCTCGTGCAGGTCCTCGGCGTCGGGCTCGATGTAGAGCAGGCCCGTGACCACCTCGCCGGCCGCATTGCGTTCAGCCAGGAATGCCTGGGCCGCCGTGCGGTCGGTGGGGTCGTAGTCGGCGGCGACCTTGCGCAGGTTCAGGACCGTGCCGTCGTGCTGGGTGATCGAGACCACCTCGCCCGGTGCGTACTCGGCCGTGATCGGCGCGCGGCCGAGCATGACGTCGAGCTTGTTCACCGCCTCGTTGTGCTCGCGCACCCAGTCGAAGCTCTTGGTCGAACCCGCGTGGTTGTTGAAGGCGACGCAGGGGCTGATGACGTCGATGAAGGCCGCGCCCTTGTGCCTCAGCGCCGCCTTGATCAGCGGCACGAGCTGGTCCTTGTCGCCGGAGAAGGACCGCGCCACGAAACTGGCGCCGAGCTGCAGCGCCATGCCGACCAGGTCGATGCCGCTGTCGTGGTTGACCACGCCCTTCTTCGACTTCGAACCCCGGTCGGCGGTGGCGGAGAACTGCCCCTTGGTCAGGCCGTACACGCCGTTGTTCTCGACGATGTAGGCCATGGAGACCCCGCGCCGCATGGCGTGCGCGAACTGGCCCAAGCCAATTGACGCGCTGTCGCCGTCGCCGGAAACGCCGAGATAGATCAGCTCGCGGTTGGCGAGGTTGGCGCCGGTCAAAACAGAGGGCATGCGGCCATGCACGGTGTTGAAGCCGTGGCTGGCGCCCAGGAAGTAGTCCGGCGTCTTCGACGAGCAGCCGATGCCCGACAGCTTGGCCAGCCGATGCGGCTCCAGGTCGATCTCGAAGCAGGCCTGGACGATGGCGGCGCTGATCGAGTCGTGGCCGCAGCCGGCGCATAGCGTCGAGACCTTCCCCTCGTAGTCGCGGCGGGTGAAGCCCAGCGCGTTCTTGTTCAGCGACGGGTGATGGAAGGCGGGCTTGGCGATGTAGGTCATTGGGCCATCTCCCCTTTCGACGTGGCGTCCGTCGCCCCCATGCCGGACCTCAGCGCCTGGGTGATGAAGCGCGCCGTGATCGGCGTGCCGTCGTAGTGCAGCACCTTCACCAGCCGCGCCGGATCGACGCCGCCTTCGTTGATCAGCAGGCCGCGCAGCTGGGCGTCGCGGTTCTGCTCGATGACGAAGACAAGCTCGTGGGCGGCGATGAAGTCGAAGATCTCGCCCGCGAACGGGAAGGCGCGCACCCGCATGGCGTCGATGTGCAGCCCCTGCCCTTCAAGCTGGTGCAGCGCCTCGTCCATGGCGGGCGACGTCGAGCCGTAGAAGATGACGCCATAGGGCGTCTGCTTCGTCGCCCGGCGCGACAGCGGCGCGGGCACCAGCGACTTGGCGGTTTCGAATTTCCTGAGCAGCCGCTCCATGTTGTCGACATAGACCGCACCCTCTTCCGAGTAGCGGGCGTAGCGGTCGCGGGAAGTGCCGCGGGTGAAGTAGGCGCCCTTGGACGGGTGCGTGGCCGGATAGGTGCGGTAGGGAATGCCGTCGCCGTTTACGTCGAGGTAGCGGCCAAAGTCGGCGCCCGCCTCCAGCATCTCGGCCGTCATCACCTTGCCGCGGTCGAGCTGGCGCGTGTCGTCCCACTGGAAGGGCGCGGTCAGCCACTCGTTCATGCCCATGTCGAGGTCGAGCATGACGAACACAGTGGTTTGAAGCCGGTCGGCGAGGTCGAAGGCGGCGGCCCCGAACTCGAAGCATTCGCCGGGGCCTTCGGGCAGCAGCAGGACGTGCTTGGTGTCGCCATGGCCGGCGTAGGCGCAGCCGATGATGTCCGACTGCTGGGTGCGCGTCGGCATGCCGGTCGACGGGCCGCCGCGCTGGACGTCGAAGATCACCGCCGGGATTTCGGCGAAGTAGGAAAGGCCGATGAACTCGGTCATCAGCGAAATGCCCGGCCCCGAGGTGCAGGTGAAGGCGCGCGCCCCATTCCAGCCGGCGCCGACGACGATGCCGATGGAGGCAATCTCGTCCTCCGCCTGGACGATGGCGTGGCGGCCCTCGCCCGTCTCGGGGTCGGTGCGCAGCTTCTTGCAGTAGTCGGTGAAGGCTTCCGCCAGCGAGGTCGAGGGCGTGATCGGATACCAGGCGCAGACCGTCGCGCCGCCGTAGACCGCGCCCAGCGCCGCGGCCGAATTGCCATCGACGAAGATGCGGTCGCCGACGCCGTCGGCCTTCTTCACCTGCAGGCCCAGCGGCGCCATGTGGTCGCGGGCGTAGGAGAGGCCGATGTTCAGCGCCTCGATGTTGGCCGGGATCAGCTTGGGCTTTGAGGCATACTCCTCGGCCAGCAGGCTCTCCACCACCGCCTGGTCGATGCCGAGCAGATAGGTCAGCGCGCCGAGATAGATGATGTTCTTCAACACCTTGCGCTGCGAGGGCTCGGTGTAGGCGGCGTTGCAGAGCTGCGTCAGCGGCAGGCCGACGACATTGACGTCATCCCTGAACTTCGACGGCGGCAGGGGCTTGGTGGCGTCGTAGAAGAGGTAGCCGCCGGGCTCGATCTCGGCGAGGTCGCGGTCCCAGGTCTGCGGGTTCATGGCGACCATCAGGTCGACGCCGCCGCGCCGTCCGAGCCACCCGGCGCCGCTGAGGCGCACCTCGTACCAGGTCGGCAGGCCCTGGATGTTCGACGGGAAGATGTTGCGCGCCGCCACCGGCACGCCGGACCGCAGGATCGCCTTCACGAACAGCCCGTTGGCGCTGGCCGAACCGGACCCGTTCACGTTGGCGAACTTGATGACGAAGTCGTTCGTGGCGGAGAGGGCTTTAGGCACAGTCGCCCCCAGCTTCGTCATCCCGGCCGGAGCGCAGCGAAGAGCCGGGACCCAGGGGCCACGGCTGTGACTCCTGGGTCCCGGATCGGCCTTCGGCCGTCCGGGATGACGGGAAAAGGATCAACGCCCGCATGCGCCGCCTCCGGCATGGGTCATGTCGAGCAGGAACTTCTGCATGTCCCAGGCGCCCGTCGGGCAGCGCTCGGCGCAGAGGCCGCAGTGCAGGCAGACGTCCTCGTCCTTCACCATCACCCGCCCGGTCGGCAGGGTGGCGGAGACATAGAGGTCCTGTTCGGTGTTGAGCGCCGGCGCCTTCAGCCGGGGCCGCAGGTCCTCCTCATCGCCGTTGGCGGTGAAGGTGATGCAGTCGGTCGGGCAGATGTCGACGCAGGCGTCGCATTCGATGCACAGCGGTGTCGCAAACACCGTCTGGACGTCGCAGTTCAGGCAGCGCTGAGTCTCGCGGTAGCCGAGCGCCTGGTCAAAGCCGAGCTCGACCTCAGCCTTCACGTTGGACAGCGCCTTCTTCGTCTCCAGCAACGGGACCTTGAAGCGGTCCTCGGCGGAGATGTCGTTGTCGTAGCTCCACTCGTGGATGCCCATCTTCTGCGAGGTCATGTTGACCCCCGGCGGCGGGCGCAGCGCCACGTCCTGCCCGCGGCAGAAGCGGTCGATGGAGATGGCCGCGTCATGGCCGTGGGCGACCGCCCAGATGATGTTCTTGGGCCCGAACGCCGCGTCGCCGCCGAAGAAGACCTTCGGGTTGGTCGACTGCATGGTGATCTGGTTGACCACCGGCATGTCCCACTCGTCGAACTCCAGCCCGATGTCGCGCTCGATCCAGGGGAAGGCGTTCTCCTGGCCGATGGCGAGGAGCACGTCGTCGCATTCGAAGTGCTGGTCGGGCTCGCCGGTGGGCACGAGCTTGCGGCGGCCCTTCTCGTCGATGACCGGCTCGACCTGTTCGAAACGCACGCCGGTCAGCCTGCCGTTCTCGTGGGTGAAGGACTTCGGCACGAGGTAGTTGAGGATCGGAATGCCCTCGTGCATCGCGTCCTCTTTTTCCCACGGCGAGGCCTTCATCTCCTCGAAGCCGGAGCGGACGATGACCTTGACGTCGTCGCCGCCCAGACGGCGCGAGGTGCGGCAGCAGTCCATGGCGGTGTTGCCGCCGCCGAGCACGATGACGCGGCGGCCGATCTTCGAGATATGGCCGAAGGAGACGTTCGACAGCCAGTCGATGCCGATGTGGATGTTGGCGGCGGCCTCCTGGCGGCCGGGAATGTCGAGGTCGCGGCCGCGCGGCGCACCGGAGCCGATGAAGACGGCGTCGAAGTCCTCGGCGAGCAGGCTCTTGAGGCTGTCGATGCGCTCATTGCGAATCTGTGGGCCGAGCGCGGTGACATAGCCGACCTCTTCGTCGATCACCTCTTCAGGCAGGCGGAAGCGAGGAATCTGGCTGCGGATCATGCCCCCGCCACGCGCGTCGGGATCGAAGATGGCGATGTCGTAGCCGAGCGGCGCGAGGTCGCGCGCCACGGTCAGCGAAGCCGGCCCGGCGCCCACGCAGGCGACCTTGAAGCCCAGCTTTTTTTCCGCCACCGGCGGCAGGCGATCGGCGATGTCGTCCTTGTTGTCGGCGGCGACGCGCTTGAGGCGGCAGATGGCCACCGGCTCCTCGTCCACCCGGCCGCGGCGGCAGGCGGGTTCGCACGGCCGGTCGCAGGTCCGCCCGAGAATCCCCGGGAAGACGTTGGACTTCCAGTTGACCATGTAGGCGTCTGTGTAACGCCCAGCCGCGATCAGCCGGATGTATTCCGGCACGGGCGTGTGGGCCGGACAGGCCCACTGACAATCGACGACCTTGTGAAAGTACTCGGGCGCCTCGGTATTCGTCGGCTCCACCTCTTACTCCCTAACGCCCCCGTCCCCCGAACGCTTTCTGCGAAGCGTTTCGAACAGATGTTAGGACGCTCCTCTGCGTCGCGCCACAGGCATTTCTTGCGCGGATCGAAGGGTCGCAGGTAGGCGTTGTTCCCGGACCACAGCGGGCGGGCGACCAAGCTACGAATGACGCAGACTCTCGACCTCTTCCCCATCGGCAACTGCACCGTCAGCGCGCTTCTCGACCGCGAAGGGCGCCTCGTCTGGGGCTGCGCGCCGCGAGTGGATTCCGACCCGTTCTTTTCCGCGCTGCTGGGCGGCAGGGACCACGGCGATGCGGACGCGCGCGGCCTGTGGTCCATCGACGTGGAAGGAGCCAGCGAGGTCCATCAATCCTACGTTCGCAACACCGCCATCCTGTCGACCGAGATTACCTGCGCGGACGGGGCGGCGGTCGAGATCATCGACTTCTGCCCTCGCTACCGCCAGTGGCATCGCGTCTATCGCCCGACCGCCTTCGTACGCCTGATCCGGCCGCTGGAAGGTGCGCCGCGCATCACCGTACGGCTGCGGCCGACCGTGAACTGGGGCGAACGGGCGGCGGACGTCACCTTCGGCTCCAACCACATTCGCTACATCGGCGGCGAGGCGACGCTGCGGCTGACCACCGACTGTCCGGTGACCCACATCCTGTCGGAGCGCACCTTCCGGCTGGAAGGACCGATGGCCTTCTTCCTCGGGCCGGACGAGCCGTTCGACGCCGACGTCTCCTCCACCTGCCGGCGGATGCTGCATGAGACCGAGAGCTACTGGCGCCACTGGGTGCGCACGCTGGCGGTGCCGCTGGACTACCAGGAGGCGGTGATCCGGGCGGCGATCACGCTGAAACTCTGCGCCTGGGAGGAGACGGGCGCGATCGTGGCGGCGCTGACCACCTCCATCCCCGAACACGCCGACTCGGGCCGCAACTGGGACTACCGCTACTGCTGGCTCCGTGACGCCTACTACGTGGTGCAGGCGCTGAACCGGCTGGGCGCGGTCGACATCCTCGAGAACTACCTCGGCTATCTGCGCAACATCATCGACAGCGCCAAGGGCGGGCATATCCAGCCGGTCTATGGCGTGGGGCTGGAGCCGGCGCTGACCGAGCGCATCGCCGAGCACCTGCCGGGCTATCGCGGCATGGGGCCAGTGCGGGTCGGCAACCAGGCGCACGAGCACCTGCAGCACGACGTCTGGGGCCAGATCGTGCTCTCCAATGTGCAGGCCTTCTTCGACGAGCGACTGCTGCGCCCGGCAACCGACGCCGACTTTCATGCGCTGGAGCCGGTCGGCGAGCG
>CAMLRH010000162.1 GCA_946482375.1 uncultured Caulobacteraceae bacterium
CGAGGACGACGACATCACCCACGTCGAGGGCCGCGTCGATCCGCTCTCCGACCTGGAGATCATCGAGACCGAGCTCATGCTGGCCGACCTCGAAAGCCTCGAAAAGCGTGTGCCGAATCTCGAGAAGCGCGCCCGCGCCGGCTCTGACAAGGAGAGCGCCAACACCCTTCGCCTCGTGAACATCGCGCTGGAGCAGCTGAACGCCGGCCGCCCCGCCCGCGCGGCGAAGATCTCAAAGGAAGACGCCAAGGCCTGGCAGATGCTGCAGCTCCTGACCTCGCTGCCCGCTCTATACGTCTGCAACGTCGACGAAGGCTCCGCCGGGACGGGCAACGCCTATTCGAAGCTGGTGGAGGAACGCGCCGCCCGCGACAACGCCAAGGCGGTGATCATCTCGGCCAAGATCGAGAGCGAAATCGCCATGCTCGATCCGGATGAGCGCGCCGAGTTCCTCGAAACGCTCGACCTGCACGAGCCGGGCCTCGACCGCCTCATCCATGAGGCCTACGCCCTTCTCGGCCTGCAGACCTACTTCACCGTGGGGCCCAAGGAAGCGCGCGCCTGGACCATCCACGTCGGCGACACCGCGCCCCGGGCCGCCGGCGAGATTCATACCGATTTCGAGAAGGGCTTTATCCGCGCCGAAACCATCGCTTATGATGATTACGTGCGTTTGAACGGAGAGGCGGGGGCGAAAGAAGCCGGAAAAATGCGTTCCGAGGGCAAGGAATATGTCGTCCAGGATGGCGACGTGATGCACTTTAGGTTCAACGTCTGATACAATACGCGCAATGGGCGAGTCGGTCACTCTGAAGAGCCAGTTCGACGGCTTCGAATTCGGCGCCTACCGCGCGGCGCCGAACAACGCCCGTCGCGGCGGGCTGGTGCTGATCCAGGAGATCTTCGGCGTCACCGATCACATCCGCGAACTCGCCGACGGCTATGCCGACGACGGCTACGAGGTCATCGCGCCCTCGCTCTACGACCGCCTGGAGCCCGGCTTCGCGGCCAACTACGACACCAAGGGCATCGCCAAGGGCGTCGAGTATTCCAAGGAGACGCCCTGGGATCAGGTGCAGGCCGACCTGCAGGCCGCGATCGACTTCATGGAAGGTCCGGTGTTCGTCACCGGCTACTGCTGGGGCGGCGCGGCGACGTGGCTGGCGGCCTGCCGCTGCGAAAACGTGGCCGCGGCCTCGGCCTTCTACGGCCGCCGGATCAGCGAGCTGGTCCACGAGACGCCGAAGTGTCCGATCATCCTGCATTTCGGACGCCAGGACCCGAGCATCCCGCCCGAGGCCGTCGAGTTCATCATCGAGAGCCACCCGGAGGTTCCGGTCTACCTCTACGAGGCCGGCCACGGCTTCGTATCCGACCGGCGCAGCGACTACAGCGAAGACGCGGCCAAGCTCGCGCGCCTTCGCACCTTGCAACTCTTCCAGCGCTCGAGTGGCGTAAAGGCCGAGGCCTAACGGACCTCGATCAGCGGCCGGACCTCGGGGTCGCGCTCCATCCTTCTTCCGAGCAGGATCTGCGCCACGAGGACGCCAATGCCGGCGGCATAGCCGGAGAAGACGCCGGCCGGATAGCGGCCGCCGTGCTCCACCGCCGCCACCTGCCAGTAGATGAAGCCCGCCACCAGCACGAGCACGCCAAGCCCGCCAAGCACCGAGATCACGCTCTGCCCGAACCCCGCCAGGTAGCTCAGCCAGACATAGCGTGAGAGCTGCCGCCGCACCGCCGGGATCAGCAGCGGCAGCAGCCACGACAGCAAGAGGAAACTGGTCGGGAAGAGGATGGTGCGCTGGAGCTTCAGCTCGTCGGGCCCCGGCAGCGTGCGCCACGCGTAGACCACCGCGCCCGTGTAGATGAGAGCCGCCACGGCGAAGGTCGACATCTGCATGCGGCGGAAATTCCGCCACGACGTGGTGTGCTCCATCGCCAAAGGCTAGGCGTCCCAAATGGCGGATAAAGGGCGGCTCATCGCAGCACCCGCCCGGCCACCGCGTCGAGCTTCGCGACCAGCGCCGGGTCGCGCGCCTCCGGGGCGGTGGCGATGGCGAAGTCGAGGCAGGTGTCGATGGGCGAAGCCTCGCGCCTTGCCGGCAGCGACAGCGCCAGGCGCCGCACCAGCTCGCGCGCCACGCCGGCGTTGGCGTGCAGGACGGCCAGCGCATTGGGCACATCCACGTCGGGCTCGGCCTCGTGCCAGCAGTCGTAGTCGGTGACCATGCCGATCGAGGCGTAGGGCAGCTCCGCCTCGCGGGCGAGCTTGGCCTCGGGCATGGCGGTCATGCCGATTACCGCGCAGCCCCAGGAGCGGTAGAGGTTGCTTTCGGCTAGGCTGGAGAACTGCGGGCCCTCCATGGCGAGGTAGGTCCCGCCCTCGACCACGCTCGCTCCCGCCAGACGTCCGGCGGCCGCCGCCAGCGCCGACAGCCGCGCACAGACCGGCCGGGCCATGGAGACATGCGCCACCAGCCCCGGCCCGAAGAAGCTCTTTTCGCGGGCGAAGGTGCGGTCGATGAACTGGTCGACGACGACGAAGGCCCCGGGCGGCAGATCCTCGCGCAGCGACCCCACCGCCGACAGCGAGACGACGTCGGTGCAGCCGGCGCGCTTGAGGGCGTCGATGTTGGCGCGGGCGTTGACGTGGGTTGGCGGCAGGCGGTGGCCGCGGCCGTGCCTGGGCAGAAAGACCAGCCGCACGTCGCCCCCATCCTTTGAAGGCAAGCGGCCGGTCAGAAGTTCGTCGGAAGGTTCGCCGAAGGAGCTCTCGACCCGCGTCCAGCGGCGGTCCTCGAGCCCTTCGATCTCATAGAGGCCCGACCCGCCGATAACGCCGAGGGTCCAGCCGGCCATGGCCGTCAGTGCGACTCGTTACGCCAGACCCGCTTGTAGCTGACGTAGAGCAGGGCGCTGAGCAGGATGAGGTAGATCATCACCGCAAAGCCCATCTGCTTGCGCTCCTCCAGCTTCGGCTCGGCGGCCCACATCAGGAAGGCCGAAACGTCCTTGGCCTGCTGCTCGACCGACGCGGGTGTGCCGTCGTCGAAGGTCACCGCGCCCGCGCGCAGCGGCGGCGGCATGGCGATCACGCCGCCCGGCGGCACATGCTCGTGGTCGCCGTGCCACGCCGACGTCAGGTCGCCCGCCATATAGGGGTTGTAGTGCTGGCCCGGCGCCACATCGAGACCCGCGGGCGGGTTGCGATAGCCGGACAGCAGCGAGGCGATATAGGCCGGGCCGCCATGACGCGCCTTGGCGATCACCGACAGGTCCGGCGGCAGGGCGCCGCCGTTGCCGGCCTTGGCCGCCGCCTCGTTCGGATAGGGCGAGGGGAAGCGGTCGGCGGTCGTGCCGGGGCGCTGGATGACGTCGCCGGTCTCGGAGTCGATGTCGTTGATCTGGTACTCGGCCGCGATCGTCTTGGCGTAGGGGTTGTCGTTCGCGTTCGGATAGTGCGGGTCGTAGAATGGCCCGCCCTTGTCGCCGAGGTTGCGGAAGCTGACCAGGCTCATCGAGTGACAGGCCGCGCAGACCTCGCGGTAGACCTTGAAGCCGCGCTGCAGCTGGGCCTGGTCGAACTTCCCGAACGGGCCGTCGAACGAATAGGCGATGTTCTTCGGGTGCTTGGCCCCGCCCGAGGCCAGCGCCGGGCCGCCCGCCACCAGGGCGAGCGCCGCTGCGATAAGAGCGACTTTGCGCAGCATCTTGGGCATCAACCCTTCTGTTCGGGAGCGGCGACGGCTTCGGCCGGAACCGCGGCAGGGTGGGACAGCGCCGGCGTCGCGATGGTTTCGGGCACCGGCAGAGGCTTCTCGATCAGGCCCAGCAGGGGCAGGATCGCGAGGAAAAAGGCGAAGTAGTAGAGGGTCGCGACCCGCGACAGCCACACCCAGCTGTTCAGGTCGTCGCCGAACAGCGGGAAGGTGACCAGCCCCGGAATGACCGGCTCGGACGGCAGCTTGGCGCCGCAGAAGCCGAGGATCACGCACACCACCAGGAAGATGAGGAAGTACATCTTCGCCATCGGCCGGTAGCGCATCGAGCGCACCTTGGAGGTGTCGAGCCAGGGCAGCGCGAAGAGGCAGCCGATGGCGCCGAACATGGCCAGCACGCCCATCAGCTTGTCCGGCACGGCGCGCAGGATCGCGTAGAAGGGCAGGAAGTACCACTCGGGCACGATGTGCGCCGGCGTCACCAGCGGGTTGGCCGGGATGTAGTTGTCGGCATGGCCCAGCGCGTTCGGCATGTAGAAGACGAACCAGGCGAACAGGATCAGGAACAGCGCCATCGCAAAGCCGTCCTTCACCGTCGCGTAGGGGGTGAAGGGCAGCGTGTCGGCCTTCGACTTCGGATCGACGCCGGTCGGGTTGTTCTGGCCCGTGACGTGCAGCGCCCAGACGTGCAGGGCGACGACGCCCGCGATCATGAACGGCAGCAGGTAGTGCAGCGAGAAGAAGCGGTTCAGCGTCGGGTTATCGACCGCGAAGCCGCCCCACAGCATGGTCGTGATGGTCTCGCCGACGATCGGGAAGGCGCCCAAGAGGTTGGTGATCACCACCGCGCCGTGGAAGCTCATCTGGCCCCAGGGCAGCACGTAGCCCATGAAGGCCGTGGCCATCATCAAGAGGTAGATGACGCAGCCCAGCAGCCACAGCACCTCACGCGGCGCCTTGTAGGAGCCGTAGTAGAGGCTGCGCAGCATGTGGATGTAGACAGCGATGAAGAACATCGAGGCCCCGTTGGCGTGCGTGTAGCGCAGCAGCCAGCCGTAGTTCACGTCGCGCATGATGTGCTCGACGGAGGCGAAGGCTTCCTTGGCGTTGGGCGTGTAGTGCATCGCCAGGACGATGCCGGTGACCAGCTGGACGCCCAGCATGAGCGACAGGATGCCGCCGAAGGTCCACCAGTAGTTCAGGTTCCGGGGCGTCGGGTAATCGACGAAGCTGTCGTGCGCGAGCCGCAGGATGGGCAGCCGCGTGTCGAGCCAGCGGGTGAAACCGTTCTTCGGTTGGTAGGTCGAATGTCCGCTCATCGTCAGCCGATCTTGACCTTGGTGTCGGAAAGGAAGGCGTATTCGGGCACCACGAGGTTCTTCGGCGCCGGACCCTTACGGATACGTCCCGAGGTGTCGTAGTGCGAGCCGTGGCAGGGGCAGAACCAGCCGCCGTAGTCGCCGCCGCCGAACGTCGGCACGCAACCGAGGTGCGTACACGAGCCGACGAGCACGAGCCACTGGGCCTTGCCCGGCTTATGCCGATCCTCGTCTCTCTGCGGGTCGGGCAGGTGGGCGGTGTCGTCCTTCACCGCGCGGTCGATCTCGGCCGGCGTGCGGTTGCGCACGAACAGCGGCTTACCGCGCCAGTTGATGGTCACCTGCTGGCCGGGCTCGACCTTGGTTAGGTCGAACTCGACCGAGGCCAGGGCCAGCGTATCGGCTGACGGGTTGAACTGGCCGATCGCCGGCCAGATGGCGGCGAGACCCGCGCCACCGGCGGCGGCGATGGCCGCGATGTGAATGAAGTCGCGACGGCTGGGGTCGTCCCCGGCGTGGGTTGTTGCGTCCGCGGCGGTTTCGGCCACCTGAGATCACCCCTTCATAAAGAGCAGCGCCCGAAGTGGGCGCGGCTGTCGTAATGGGCGGGACGGCGCGGGAAGCCAACACCGGCTTTGTCCCAGACAGGCCACGCCACCCCGCGATGTCCTTGCGGGCGACGGCTTAGAATGCGTCTCGCCCTTTTTCAACCGGCCTTTGGCGTTTTGACCGCCTCAGGCGGGCTTTCCATGACAGGGGGCATGGTCGTAATCAAGGCGCGCCGGGCGCGGGCCCGGCACGACAGCCGCATGGACATGCCCGAAAACACCCTTCTCGACACCCGCAAGGACGCCGCCCGCGCCTGGTTCGAAGCTCTGCGCGACCGCATCTGCGCGGCCTTCGAGGCGCTGGAAGACGAGGCGCCGGCGGACCTCTATCCGGGCGAGCCCGGCCGCTTCGTACGCACACCCTGGACCCGCGAGGCCGGTGGCGGCGGCGTGATGTCGATGATGCACGGCCGCTTCTTCGAGAAGGTCGGCGTCCACACATCGGTCGTGTTCGGGACCTTCACGCCGGAGATGGCCAAAACCGTCCCCGGCGCCGACGAAGACCCGCGATTCTTC
>CAMLRH010000163.1 GCA_946482375.1 uncultured Caulobacteraceae bacterium
CGAGGCCCAAGCTGAGTCAGCGGATGCGGAGAGGCCGCTTGGGTCCCGACTTTCGTCGGGATGAGCGGTTATTGGGTGTACCCGTCGCGCAGCTCGCGCTTCAGCACCTTGCCGATGTGGCTGCGGGGCAGGTGGTTGACGACCCGCACGTCCGACAGCCGTTGGGTCTTGCCAAGCTGGCTATTGGCCCACTGGCGCAACTCATCGCCGGATACGTCTGACTTCAGCGCCACGAAGGCGACCGGCGTTTCGCCCCAGTCCTTCGACGGCACGCCGACAACGGCGGCTTCGGCGACGGCGGGATGCTGGACGATCACGGCCTCGAGGTCGCTCGGGTAGATGTTGAAGCCGCCCGAGATGATCATGTCCTTCTTGCGGTCCATGAGCGTCAGGAAGCCCTCGGCGTCGAAGCGGCCGACGTCGCCGGTGCGGATGTAGCGCTTGCCTTGCGGCGACACCCAGATGGCCTCGGCCGTCTTGTCGGGGCGTCCGAAGTAGCCGTTCATCGTCGCGGCCGAGGCGCCGACGATCTCGCCGACCTCGCCGACGGCGACTTCCTGTCCGTCCTCGCCGATCAGGCGGATGTCGCTGCCGGGCCCCGGCTGGCCGACGGTGTGCAGCTTGTCGGGGTTGAGGTGGGCGAAGAGGATGCAGGACCCGCCGCCCTCGGTCATGCCGAAGTATTCGACGAGCCCGCCCGGCCAGCGCTTCAGCACGTCGGCCTTCAGCTCGGCCGGGAAGGGCGCCGAGGTGCAGAACTTCATCTGGAAACTCGACAGGTCGAAGCGGTCGAACTCCGGGTGCTCCATCAGCCGGCGGTATTGCACGGGCACCAGCATGGCGTGGGTGATGCGGTGGCGTTCGGCCAGCTCGAGGAACCGCACCGTGTCGAACTTCGGCATCAGGTAAGCCGTGCCGCCGCCCGCCAGTGTCGGGAAGAAGCAGACCAGCGTCGTGTTCGAATAGAGCGGCGTCGAGAGCAGCGAGCGCGCATCCGGCCCGTAGCCGACGCCGTCCAGCCGCACCACGTGACGCCAGCGCATGCCGTGCGACTGCACGATCCCCTTCGGCGCCCCGGTCGTGCCCGACGAGTAAATGATGTTGAAGGGGTCGGTCGGCTTGATCTCGACGGGCTTGGGCTTCGCGCTCTCCGGCGCCAGCCAGTCGACGAACTGGTTGGTGTCGAGCCGGATCACTGGGACCGTCACCTCGCTCATAACCGGCGCCATGGCGTCGGCGACGCCCGCGTCGAGGAAGAACAGCCGCGCCTTGCAGTCGTTGACCATGCCGGCCAGCTGTTCGGCGGTCGACGACGGCGCCAGCGGTGCAACGGCCACGCCCACCCGCAGTGCGCCCAGGAACAGCGCCGCATACTCCAGCGAGGTGGTGGCGCAGACGCTGATCGCTTCGCCCTGACCAACGCCGTCGCGCTGCAGCGCCGCGCCGATGCGGTCCATCAGCCGGTCGAGTTCGCCCCAGCTCAGCGCGCCGCTTTCCATCACCAGCGCGGGGTGATCCGGCCGGGCCGCGGCATGGTTGGCGATCAGTTCTCCGATCGTGCCGAAATCGGCGGCGATCATCTCTTCGATGGTCTTCATGACGGTTTCGAACACTTGTTTGAACTTCACGCCAAACTGCACGCCGATCACGAAGAGTCCATAGGCGCGTCAGCAACCCGGGCAGGAGAACGGCGTTCTAACCGCCTGGACGGAGCGGGGCAGCATTCGCCAATCTGGCGCTCAGGTCCAAAGCCTGTGCGCCGTGAACAGACGGAGCAGCAGGATGAAGACCACCCCTATCGCCCTCGCCGTAGCGGCGGTTCTGGCCGGCGGCGCGACGGCGGCCTCGGCCCAGACCTACGGCCAGGCCTATCAGACCTACCAGCAGCAGCAGGCGCAGTATCAGGCCCAGCAGGCGGCCTACAACGCCGCGCGCGCCAAGTATGAAGCCGACCGTGCGGCCTATGACGCCCGCTACGGCTACGGCGCCTACGAACGGCGCTACGGCGCGTTCCGCTACACCGCGCCGACAACCTACGGGTACGGCTACGGTTCGACCTATCCTTATAGCTCGACCTACCCGTACGGCTCGACCTACCCGACCACCAGCTATCCGTACGGTTCGACCTATCCGTATTCCAGCTACCCCTACAGCTCGACGCCGAGCACCTATGGCTACGGTTACGGGACGACCTATCCCTACGGCTCCACGACCCCTTACGGCTACAACCCCTACTCGGCCGGCGCCTATGGCGTGCCGTCGAGCTACGGCACGGCGGTCCCCTGCGCGACCGGTTCGAGCAACGTGAACCTCGGCGCTCTGGCCTCCATCGCCCAGGCGGCCATGGGCTCGCGCGCCGGCCTGTCGACCAACAGCATCGTCAACCAGGCGATCCTGGGCGCGGTGGTGGACCGGGCGCTGGGCTCGCGGGCGATCTCCAGCAGCCAGTGCGACAGCAACGGCTACTACTACACCTACAGCCAGACCCAGCCGTACCGTGAGGGCTACTACGACGCCTACGGCCGCTGGGTTTCGACGATGCCGTCGGGCTCGTACGCCAGCTGCCGGATCGCCCCGGCGCCGACCAACGCCTACGGCTCGGAATACCGCTATGTGCGAGTCTGTCCGGACGGCACGGGCCGCTACCGCATCACCGGGTAACGGCTGATCGACGGAGCATTGAGGAGCCGTCCGCCGCAAGCGGGCGGCTCCTTCACGTTGCGGCAGGCTTGGCGCGGCGGCGGGTTGGCTTTACCCGTGTCGGCGATGAGCCAGAGCCACCCCGAAATCCGCGAGGCCGTCCGCAAGCTCTGCGAGGGCTTTCCCGGCGAATACTGGCGCGCGCTCGACCGCGAGCGGGCCTATCCGACCGAGTTCGTGAAGGCGCTCACCCAGGCCGGTTTCCTGTCGGTGCTGATCCCGGAGGAGTACGGCGGCTCGGGGCTAGGGCTTGGCGCGGCGACGGCGGTGCTGGAGGAAATCCACCGCTCTGGCTCCAACGGCGGCGCCTGCCACGCCCAGATGTACACCATGGGCACGATCCTGAAGCACGGTTCGCCTGAGCAGAAGGAACGCTACCTGCCCAAGGTCGCTTCGGGCGAACTGCGGCTGCAGGCCTTCGGCGTCACCGAGCCCACCGCCGGCACCGACACCACCCGCATCTCCACCTTCGCGCGGCGCGAGGGCGACAAGTACATCGTCAACGGCCAGAAGATCTGGATCAGCCGGGCCGAGCACTCCGACCTGATGGTCCTGCTCTGCCGCACCACGCCGCGCGAGCAGGCGAAGAAGTCGTCGGACGGCATGAGCGTCCTGCTCGTCGATATGCGCGAGGCGGTCGGCAAGGGCCTCACCATCCGGCCGATCCGGACGATGCTGAACCACGCCACGACCGAGCTCTTCTTCGACAACCTCGAAGTCCCGGTCGAGAACCTGATCGGTGAGGAGGGGCAGGGCTTCCGCTACATCATCGACGGCATGAACGCCGAGCGCATCCTGATCGCCTCGGAGTGCATCGGCGACGGGCGGTTCTTCATCGACCGCGCTTCGGCTTATGCGAAGGATCGCCAGGTCTTTGGCCGCCCCATCGGCCAGAACCAGGGCGTCCAGTTCCCGATCGCGCGGGCCTATGTGCAGGTCACCGCCGCGGCGCTGGCCGTCGAAAAGGCCGCGCAGATGTTCGACGCGGGCGAGCCCTGCGGGACCGAGGCCAACATGGCCAAGCTGCTGGCGTCGGAGGCCTCATGGGCCGCCGCCGACATGGCCATCCAGGTCCACGGCGGCTTCGGTTTCGCCGAGGAGTACGACATCGAGCGCAAGTTCCGCGAGACGCGGCTCTACCAGGTGGCGCCGATCTCCACGAACCTCATCCTCAGCCACGTGGGCACCCACGTGCTCGGGCTGCCGAAGAGCTTCTAACTCACCGTCATCCTCGGGCTTGTCCCGGGGACCCAGAAACGCAGGGGTGCGATGCTTTCACGGCGGCCCAGCTTCGATCTGCAAACGGCGGTGCTTCTGGGTCCTAGGCACAAGGCCTAGGATGACGGGGTAAATGGAAACGATCCTCACAGAAAAACGCGGCGAGGGCGTCCTGCTGGTGACGCTGAACCGGCCGGCGGCGGGGAACAGCCTGTCCTCGCAGATGGCGCAGGAGCTGCTCGACCTCTGGCGCTCGGCGGAGACGCGGTCGCAGCGCGCCGTCGTGCTGACCGGCGCGGGCGAGAAGATCTTCTGCGCCGGGGCGGACCTCAAGGAACGCAACGGCATGACCGACGAGCAGTGGGTCGCCCAGCATCGGCTGTTCGAGGCCATGCGCGACGCGCTCCTCGACCTGCCTTGTCCGGTGATCTGCGCGGTCAACGGCGCGGCCTACGGCGGCGGGTCGGAGATCGCGCTCGCCTGCGACTTCGCCTACGCCTCGCCGAATGCGCGGTTCGCGCTGACCGAAGTGAAGCTCGGCATCATGCCGGGGCTGGGCGGCGCCCTGAACCTCGCCCGCGCGGCCGGCGAGCGCCGCGCCCGCGAAATCCTCATGACCGGCGAGCCGTTCTCGGCGGAAGAGGCGCTGGCCTGGGGCGTCATCAATCGGATCTCGCAGGACGTGGTGGGCGACGCGCTGGCCACCGCCGCGAAAATCGCCGCCAACGCGCCGCTGTCGGTCGCCGCTATCCGCCGAACGCTGGCCGAAAGCCGGGGCCTGTCGATCCGCCAGTCTATCGAGATCGAGCTGACCCACTACGACTCGCTCACCCCCACGGCCGACCGGCGCGAGGGGATCGGCGCCTTCAATGAGAAGCGTAGCCCTCGCTTCGAGGGGCGCTGAACAGCGGCGTTCTCGGCGCCTCCTCGTCCTCGCCTGATAGCGCCCGCACATAGGCGTCGCGCCAAGCGGTGACGTCCTGGTCCTGGACGCATTCGTAGAGCGCCTGCCAGCGGTCGATCCGCTCTTCGCGCGGCATGGTCAGGGCCCGCTTCATCGCCTCCGACAGTTCCTCGGGGCTGTAGGGGTTGACGATCAGCGCTTCGCGCAACTGCAACGCCGAGCCCGCAAACCGCGACAGGATCAGCACCCCGGGGTCCGACGGGTTCTGGGCGGCGATGTACTCCTTGGCGACCAGGTTCATGCCATCGCGCAGCGGGGTGACCAGGCCCACCCTTGCCGCGCGATAGATGCCCGCCAGCTCGTCGCGCCGATAGTTCTTGTTCACGTAGCGGATCGGCGCCCAGTCCATGTCGCCGAACTCGCCGTTGATGCGGCCGATCTGGGCGTCTAGGCGGGCGCGGATGTCCTGGTAGGCCTCAACTTCGTCGCGGCTGATAGGCGCGATCTGAAGGAACAGCACCTCCCGGCGGAATTCCGGGTGGTCGGTCAGCAGGCGCTCGTAGCCGAGCAGCCGCTCCTCCAGTCCCTTTGAATAGTCGAGACGGTCGACGCCCAGGATCAGCGAGCGGAAGACCGTGTTGGCGGCCATGATGTCGTACGAGCGCACGCCCCGGTCCGAATTCAGCAGCTGGTCGAAGGTCTGGGCGTCGATGCCGATGGGGAAGGCGTCGGCGCGCGCCTTGCGGCCGAAGCAGCGCATCCAGCCGTCGTCCAGAACCTCGCCGCGCGCCTCGTTGACGACATAGCCCTCGAAGGCGGACAGGTGCTCGCGGGTCTGGAAGCCGATCAGGTCGTAGTGGAACAGCGCCTCCACCAACTGCCGGTGACGGGGCAGGGTGACGACCAGCTGATGCGCCGGCCACGGAATGTGCAGGAAGAAGCCGATGCGGTTCTTCACCCCCAGCGCCCGCAGCTCCCGGGCCAGCGGGATCAGGTGGTAGTCCTGCACCCAGATCAGGTCGCCGTCACGGATCAGCGGGGCCAGCGTCTCGGCGAACTGGCGGTTCACCCGGCCATACCCCTCGCCGAACGAGCGGTCGTACTGGGTCAGGTCCACCCGGTAGTGGAACAGCGGCCACAGCGTCTTGTTGGCGTAGCCGTTGTAGTACTCCTGCACGTCGGCGTCCTCGAGGTCGACGGTGGCGACGGTGACGCCGTCGGCCGTCTGCGTGTGCAGCGCGCCGGTGAAGCGCTCGCAGGTCTCGCCGCTCCAGCCGAACCAGATGCCGGAGTATTCCCTGAGCGCCGCCGACAGGG
>CAMLRH010000164.1 GCA_946482375.1 uncultured Caulobacteraceae bacterium
GCGACGCCGCCATGGTGCGGGCCGTGGCTGGGGTATTGGACGGCGCTCGCGGTATTCCGGCTGTCGTCGATCCGGTCATGGTGGCCAAGGGCGGGGCTTCCCTGCTCGCCGGGAAGGCCGTGCAGGCGGTGCGCGAGCTGATGATCCCCCGCGCGGCGCTGCTGACGCCCAATGCGCCGGAGGCCGCCGCGCTGACCGGGCTGGCTGTCGAGACGACCGACGACCTGCGCCGTGCGGCCGAGGCGTTGCTGAAGCTCGGCGCCAAGGCGGTGCTGATGAAGGGCGGCCATATCGCCGGCGAGCGCGTCGTCGACCTGCTCATCACCCCCGAGAGCGAAACCGCCTTCGAGGGCGAACGTATCGAGACCCGGCACACCCACGGCACCGGCTGCACGCTGGCCAGCGCCTGCGCGACGGGGCTGGCGCAAGGGCTAACGCTGACCGAAGCGGTGGCGCGGGCCTGGGACTATGTGCACGAGGCCATGCTGGGCGCGCCGGGCTTCGGCGCCGGGCACGGGCCGCTTGACCACGGTTGGCCGCTGCGGCAGCGCTAGGCCATGCGCCAGTGGACCATCGACGCCTTCGCCTCCGCGCCCTTCAAGGGCAACCCCGCCTGCGTGCTCGAGCCGCGAGAGGCCTTCCCGGCCGACGGCTGGATGCAGGCGCTGGCGGCGGAGAACAATCAGGCCGAGACGGCCTTCCTGCGCCGAACGGCCGATCCGGCCCGTTTCGACCTGCGCTGGTTCACACCGGCGCTGGAGGTGCCGCTCTGCGGGCACGCGACGCTGGCGGCAGGGCATGCCCTGCTCGCCGAGCTGGGCGTCGACGCCGAACTCGTCACCTTCGACACGAAGTCGGGGCCGCTGACCGTGCGCCGCGCGGGCGAGCTCTACGAGATGGACTTCCCCGCCAGCCCGCCGCACCGGATCGACCCGCCCGTCGGCCTCGTGGAGGCGCTGGGCGTCGAGCCGAAGGAGGTCTGGGCCGCTCAGTTCCTCGTCTGCCTGCTCGGCGACGAGGCGGCGGTGCGAGCGGTTCAGCCCGATCTCGTGGCGCTGAAGGACATCTCAAGCGCCGCGACGCAGGGGCGCGGGAACGTCGCGGTCGCCGCATTGGCCGACGACGGCGCGGGCTACGACGTCGTCAGCCGCTTCTTCGCGCCGGGCTCGGGTATCCCCGAGGATGCGGCGACGGGCTCGATGCACTGCATCCTGTCGCCGATGTTCGCCGATCGGCTGGGGCGCAAGACGCTGCGCTTCCATCAGGCCTACCCCGGCCGTGGCGCGGACCTCGAGTGCGAGCATCGCGGCGAGCGCGTGCTGTTGCGGGGTCGGGCGGTGACGGTGGCGGAAAGCGTGTTGCGGCTCTAGGCCGCGCGAGCCTCGGCGCCGGCGGCGGCGCTGAAGGCGCGCTCGATGGCCTCGTACAGGCGCGGCAGCTCGATGGGCTTGGAGATGTGCCCGTCCATGCCGGCGGCCATGTACTCTTCGACCTGATGAACCAGCGCGTTGGCTGTCAGCGCCAGAATCGGAATGCGCGCCCGGCGCTCGGCCGCTTCCTCCGAGCGGATCTGGCGAGCGGCCTCGACGCCGTCCATCACCGGCATCTGGATGTCCATCAGGATCAGGTCGAACTCGCCGTCGCGCCAGGCCTCCACGGCCTGGGCGCCGTTGTCGACGATGGTCAGATGCGCCTCCAGCGGCTCCATGACCGCGCGCAGCACCTTCTGGTTGGTCGGGTTGTCCTCGGCCGCGAGGATGCGGACGGGCCGTTCCTCGGCGGGTTCGCCGTCGGCGGTCGTGGCCGGAGCGGATGCTGGCGCCGGCGGTTCGACGGCCGTGGAGGTCGGCTCGGCCACCGGGACACGCGTCGGGTCGCCGCGCTCAAGCGGCAGGTCGACGGTGAAGGTGGAGCCCACGCCCTCGGCGCTGTCGGCGCTGACCGTGCCGCCCATGAGCGTGGCCAGTTCGCGACAGATGGCCAGTCCCAGCCCCGTGCCGCCGAAACGCCGCGTCGTGGTGGCGTCGGCCTGGGTGAACTTGTCGAACAGGTGGGGCAGCTTGTCGGCCCGAATACCGATCCCGCTGTCGATGACCGACAGGCGCAGGCCGCCGCCGCGCGCGTCGAAGCGCACCTCCACGCTGCCGTCGGAGGTGAACTTGATGGCGTTGGAGATGAGGTTGGCGGCGATCTGGCGCAGCCGGTCGGGGTCGCCACGCCAGGCGCCGCGCGCGTCGGGGTCGATCTCGACGGAGAAGGCGAGGCCCTTCTCGGTGGCGGGCAGCTGGAAGGTCTGGCGGATGCTCTCGGCCACCGTCTCGACCGTGAACTCCTGCGAGGCGAGTTCGAGACGGCCAGCCTCGATCTTGGACAGGTCGAGGACGTCGTTGATGACCGCCAGCAGCAGTTCGCCCGAGGTGCGGATGACGCTGAGGCGCTCGCGCTGCTTGTCGTTGAGATCGTCGAAGGCCATGACGTCGGCCATCGCCAGCACGCCGTTCAGCGGCGTGCGGATCTCGTGGCTCATGTTGGCCAGGAACTGCGACTTCAGCACGTTGGCGGCGTTGGCCTGGTCGCGGGCCACCACCAGCTCGCCCATCGTCTGGCGCAGGTTCTGGTCGTTCTCGTCGAGCTTGACCAACAGCCGGTTGAAGCTGCGCGCCAGGCTGCGGAAGAGGTCGTCGTCGGCGGCTTTTTCCTCCACCGGCGTGAACTTGCCGCTGGCGGCCACGCGACCCATGGCGTCCGAGAGGCGCTGGACCGGTGCGGTAATTCGTCGCGACAGGCCGCGAGCGAGAAAGAGGGCGAGTCCGGAGGCCCCGAAAAACAGCGCGAAGCTGAGGGCGGCATACCGCGGCAGAAGGGCCGCCAGGCTGGGCGGCGCCACCGTGGTCGAAAGCACCCCCACCGGCTCGCCCTTGTAGACGATGTCCGTGCGGATGGTGTCCTCGTTCTTGCTGCGCTCGATCTCGGTGGTCTCGTAGTTGGCCACGACCCGCCCGCGATGATCGACAAGGGTGACCGCCACCACGCCCGGCGCGGCCGCCGCCGCCGAGACGGCGCGCTTGGCTGCCCGAGTGTCTTTCGCCTTGAGGGCGGGGGCCGCGATCTCGACGACCACCTTGTTCAGGGCCGCCTGTGCGAGGCGGCCTTCTTCGCGTGAAACCGCCCATTGCTGGAGCATGAAACTGGCGCACGCGGCCATCAGCACGGCGACCGTCGTGATCAACGCAACCGACGCCACACGCGCCTGGAAGGGCACGTCTGTCGAGGCTTCGGCGGGGCGTTTTGGGTCGGTCATCTCGCGGCGGACGGAGTTCTGCACGTCTGCCTTATGAAGCAAGGTTCCTAACGCTTCGCTTCCGATGTCCGTTAACCTCTCGTTGATTTCGCTTGGTTTTGGTTAAGAAGTCGTTTACCTTAACGAGGCCTGCAGCGAATGGAGGGGCACTAGTTATGGAAAAAGCTTTCGTGGTCCAGCGCGTGGCCAACAAGACCTGGTCGTCCGAAAATGCCGTCGATGCGGCGCTTGCGGAAGCCTCCGCGCTGATGATCGAAATTGGGAACGCCCGCCAGGAGCTCCGGCTTTCGGCGAGCACCTTCGACAAGACGACCACCGATCTGGTGAAGGCGATCGCCGCCCTCGGCCAGGCGCGTGCGGCGCTCGTCGAAATGCACGAAGAACTCGCCGAGGTGAAGATCCGCATTGGTGACCGCACCAAGCTGACCGGCACCTGGGACAAGCCGCCGAAGCCGAAGGGCGACCTGATCGACGAAATCCGGGCCGTCTCCTAAAAACACGGTTTCAAAAACTTAACTTGTTTAGCGCCTCTGATCCGTTCAGAGGCGCTATTCGTATGTACCAGACACTGCAGAGCCAGATCCTGCTGGGGCTGATCCTGTTCTCGGTGGCGTTCGCTCTGTGGAAGGGCGGGCGTCCGGAGCGGGTCGGCGCTCTGTTCAACGGCGTGATCGCGATCGGCGTCACGGTGCTGCAGGCGCTTATCCACGAGTCGCTTCACACCACGCCCATCCTGATCGCCGACGGCCTTCTCGCGATGGGCTTCCTGATTCTGGCGATTCGCTACGCAAGCCTGTGGCTGGGCGCGGCGATGATCCTGCAGGCGGTAGGTTTCATGATGCATTCCGCCCTGCTGCTCGGGCTGATCGAGCATCCAGAATACTTCTACTACGCCGCCATGAACGCCATGAGCGGCGGCGTCATCCTCTCGATCATCCTCGGTACGGCCTACGCGTGGGTGGTGCGACGGCGAAACGCCCGCCTGGAGCGGGAGGCTGCCGCCTAGGCCTTGCGGGTCGTGGTCGCGAGCGCCACGCCAGCCAGGATCAGACTCAGCGCCGTATAGGCCTGCCAGCCGGGCCGTTCGCCCATCAGGAATACGCCGAGCGCCATCGCCCACAGCGGCGCGAGGTAGATGGTCATGCTCATGAACACCGGCCCCTGTCGCTGGACGAGGAAGACGTAGCCGATTCCGGCCAGCGCGGTCGGGAAGATGCCGAGCGCGACGACCGCCGCGGTCGAGGCCGGCGAGGGCCAGGCGGTCATCGGCGGCTCGAAGAGGACCGCCGCCACGCTCGCGCCGATCGCGCCCATCAGGCACATCATCAGGGCGCCGGCGCTGGACGACACGGTCGGCGCCTTGCGGGTGACGACGTTGGCGACGGCGTAGCAGAAGGCCCCGATCAGCGCGGCGATCAGCGCCAGCGCCTCCACGCCCATGCCTTCTGAGAGCCGAGGACCCACCAGGACGACCAGCCCGACGAAGCCGAGCAGGACGCCGGCCACCCGCCGGGGACCGAGCGGCTCGTCGCGCAGGGCGGCGAAGGCCAGCGCTGTGGTGAAGATGGGCGAGGCGCCGTTACAGATGGCGTTCACCGCCGAGGGGATGCCCTTGGCGGCGTGGGCGAACAGGAAGAAGGGCGCCGCCAGGCCGATGGTCCCGATGACGGCGTAATAGCCCCACGCGGGGTGCGGTCTGGGCGCCAGTGGCGGTAAAGGCGCGCCGTTGATCAGGCATACCACCGCCAGCGTGATGCTGGCCACCCACAACCGGATCACCGTGTTCCACACCGGCGAGATGTCGTGGACGGCGATCTTCAGGGCGCCGAAGGCCGAACCCCAGGCGACCACGAGCGCGGCAAGCACCAGCCAGTCGAGCGGTTTGGGGCGGGGCAAGGCGCCACTCCGGGGAAGAGCTGAAGCCTGAGCTAGGCCGTGTGGCGCGCCTTCGCCACCTGTTTCCTGCGCAGGGCCGTAGAAAAACTTTCCTTGTGTGCAACTGCGAAATGAGGTCTTTCAGCGCTGGGCCACGCCCTCCCAACGGGGCGCTGCCCATCTGCAAGGATGGGAGACATCGCAGTGACGACAACCGCCAAGCCCGGACTCCGTCCGGCGCGACCTGAGTTCTCTTCCGGGCCATGCGCCAAGCGCCCCGGATGGACCCCTGAAAATCTGGCCAACGCCGTGCTCGGCCGCTCGCACCGGTCGAAGATCGGCAAGGCGCGCCTAAAGGAAGCCATCGACCGCACGCGCGCCGTGCTGGAGGTCCCCGAGGACTTCCTGATCGGCATTGTGCCTGGTTCCGACACCGGCGCCGTCGAGATGGCCATGTGGTCGATGCTGGGCCCGCGCCCGGTGCAGCTGCTGGCCTTCGAGAGCTTCGGCAAGGACTGGGTGACGGACGTCACCAAACAGCTGAAGCTGCCCAACGTCGAGGTCCTGGACGCGCCCTACGGGCAGCTGCCGGACCTGACGAAGGTGCGGCCCGACGCCGACCTCGTCTTCACCTGGAATGGCACCACCAGCGGCGTGCGGGTTCCGAACGCCGACTTCATCTCCGCCGACCGCGAAGGCATCGTCATCTGCGACGCCACCAGCGCGGCCTTCGCCCAGCCGCTCGACTGGGCCAAGCTCGATGCCGTCACCTTCTCCTGGCAGAAGGCGCTGGGCGGCGAGGGCGGTCATGGCGTCCTGATCCTGTCGCCCCGGGCCGTGGCGCGACTGGAGAGCTACACGCCGGCCTGGCCGATGCCGAAGCTCTTCCG
>CAMLRH010000165.1 GCA_946482375.1 uncultured Caulobacteraceae bacterium
TATCAAGTCGGTCGGGATCATCGGCGCTGGCCAGATGGGGACCGGGATCGCCCACATCGCCGCGCTTCACGGCTATGACGTGCTGCTCAACGATCTGACGCGCGAGAAGATTGACGCCGGCGTGGCGCTGATCGAGCACAACATGTCCCGCCAGGTGGCGCGCGGCATGATCTCCGACAAGGACATGAAGGCGGCGCTGGCCCGCATCCGTCCCGCCCAGTTCCTCGAACAGATCGGCCCGGCCGACATCGTCATCGAGGCGGCGACCGAGGACGAAGAGACCAAAAAGACCATCTTCCGCGCCCTGCACGGCCACCTCGGCCCCGACACCCTGCTGGCGTCGAACACCTCCTCCATCTCGATCACGCGGCTGGCCTCGGTCACCGACCGGCCCGAGCACTTCATCGGCCTGCACTTCATGAACCCGGTGCCGCTGATGAACCTCGTCGAGGTGATCCGCGGCATCGCCACCGACGCCGGCACCTACGACACCGCCGTCACCTTCGCGAAGTCGCTGGGCAAGACCACCACGAACGCCGAGGACTTCCCCGCCTTCATCGTCAACCGCGTGCTGGTGCCGATGATCAACGAGGCGATCTACACGCTGTACGAGGGCGTCGGCACGGTGGACGCCATCGACACGGCCATGAAGCTCGGCGCCAACCACCCGATGGGCCCGCTGGAGCTCGGCGACTTCATCGGCCTCGACACCGTGCTGAGCATCATGAACGTGCTCTACGAGGGGCTGGCGGACTCGAAGTACCGCCCCTGTCCGCTGCTCGTGAAATACGTCGAGGCCGGGTGGCTCGGCCGCAAGACCGAACGCGGCTTCTACGACTATCGCGGCGAAGAGCCGATCCCAACGCGGTGACTCCGCAGGAGGTTCGATGACCGGTTGGCTAATGACCGTCGCCTTCTTCATCGGCGTAGCGGCCTTCGCACTACTCTACAGCATCTACACCGAGGTCCGGTCCATTCGGGAAATGATGACCGCTGACCGACGCATCGCGAACGAGCTTCAGACGCTCGACGACTAGCGACGCCTGGCTCTAAGGCTCACCCCACAGCCGCACGAGATTGCCGATCGCCTTGTCGAGCGTCAGCCGCGCCTCGCTGTCGGCCATGCTCGCCCGTACCCGCGACAGGTCGAACAGCAGTTCCCGCTCGTCGGGCCGCCGGATCAGGCTCTGGATCCAGCCGACGGCCGCCAGCCGCTCGCCCGAGGTCACCGGCGTCACCCGGTGCAGCGCCCCGGTTGGATAGAGCACCGCCGAACCCGCCGCGGGCTTGAACTCCCGCTCACCATCCAGCCCGTCGATCAGCAGGGCGCCGCCCTCGTAGGTTTCCGGTTCGGCGAGGAAGAGGGTGAAGGAGAGATCGGTCCGAAGCTCCCCCATCACCGGATCGTCGACATGGAACCCGTAGGCGTCGCCGCCGACGTAGCGGCTGAACAGAATGGGCGACCATCGCGCCGGGCGGGCGTAGAGGCTGAACACCGGGTGGCGCGCCAGCGCCTCGCGGACGAACTTGCCGAGCGCCTGCACCTTCGGGTCCTCGCCATCGGCCTGGGCGTTCTCCTTGACCTTCCTGGCCGAAGAGCCAGCGGTCTTCTTGCCGCTGACGAAACGGGCGGCTGCGAGTCCCTCCCGGACCCGGACCACGTCTTCGGCGCTCAGCACATCGGCGATCGTCAGCATGGGCCTTCGTCGCACTCTTGCGAATGACTTGCAACTAGCTCGAGCGCGTGCTTAGGCTCCCCGACCTTTTTCGGAGATCCCCCATGACCGCTTTCCGCCCCAAGCTCTGGACCGCATCCGTCGCCATCCTGATGGCCGCAGCCGCCTGCTCGGGCGAAGGCGGGGAAGCCGGCGACGCGGTAGACACCAACGCGGCCGCGGCCGTGGGCGAAGGCGGCGAGGGCGGCGCCGAGGGCGGCGCGGGCGCGGGCGAGGCGGGCGCGCGGTCGGCCTACGCATCAGTCCCGGCCGAGAGCCGCGTGGCGCTGCGTCTGGCCCACCTGAAGGGCTTCCTGCTCATCGCCCAGAAGCAAACCGAGGGCCCGGCGGCCGCCGCCGCGCTGATCGGCCAGGGCATGATCGAGGTCTATGAGGCCCAGCCCGGCGCCTTCCAGAGCGTCGGCCTCGACGAAGCCCCGCTGCGCAAGGCCGCGGAGAGCGGCGCGCCGGCCGACATCGCCGCCGCTATCGCCGCCGTTGAAACCGCCCAGGCCAAGGCCAAGGGCGACGCCGCCGCCGTGGTGAAGGGCATGGTCAACATCTCCGCCGGCCTCTACCAGGGCGTCATCCTCGACGGCGGCGTCGATCCGATCGAGTACCAGCATTCGCTGGGCGCGGCGCTGGCCGCCCAGGAATTGGCCTCGGAATCGAAGGACGCCAAGCTGACGGCCGCCAAGGCTGACCTCGACAAGCTGGTCGCCATGTGGCCCGCCCCGCAGGCGCCCGAGCAGCCGGCCCCGGTCGGCCAGGTGTCGGCCCAGGCCTCGCGCGTGGAACTGGCGCTCAGCTAGATTTCCGCAACTAGCCGCAAGCATCGGAATGCGCCGCCGCGCGGACGGCGCCATGCTCTCTCCAACTTTGGAGCTGAGCCATGACCTACCTGACCGATGACGAACGCTGGGGCGCCATCGAGCGCCGCGACCGTGACGCCGTGGGCGCCTTCTTCTGCGCGGTGAAGACGACCGGCGTCTATTGCCTGCCGAGCTGCGCCGGGCGGCCGCTGCGCAAGAACGTCGTCTTCTACGACACCGCCGCCGAGGCGGTGACGGCGGGTTTCCGCGCCTGCAAACGCTGCAAGCCCGAACGGCTGGCGGCGTGAGCCTCGACTGGAGCCGGATCGGCGCCGACCTCGACGGCCAGGGCTGGGCGATCACCGAACCCCTACTCACCCCGGCCGAATGCGCCGAGGTCGCCGGCTGGTACGCCGACGACGCCCGCTTCCGCAGCCGCGTGGTGATGGCGCGGCACGGCTATGGCCGGGGTGAGTACCGCTACTTCGCCTACCCGCTGCCGGAGCCCGTTCAGAAACTGCGCGAGACGCTTTATCCGCCGCTCGCCGATGTCGCGAACCGCTGGGCCGAGCGGCTCGGCGAGGCGCGGCGCTTCCCGCCGGCGCTGGATGGCATGCTCGAGCGCTGCCACGCCGCCGGACAGCTGCGCCCGACGCCGCTGCTGCTGACCTACGGCCCGGGCGACTACAACTGCCTGCACCAGGATCTCTACGGCGAGCACGTCTTCCCGCTGCAGGCCGCGATCCTGCTCGACCACCCCGGCCGCGACTTCACCGGCGGCGAGTTCGTGCTCGTCGAACAGCGCCCGCGCCAGCAGTCCCGCGCCCAGGTCGTGCCGCTGGAACAGGGCCAGGCCGTCATCTTCGCCGTCCGCGAACGCCCCGCCGAAGGCTCCCGCGGCGTCCACCGCCGCCAGCTCCGCCACGGCGTCAGCACCCTGCGCTCGGGCCGGCGCCGCACGCTCGGGATCATCTTCCACGACGCGCTTTAGGTGCGTGGTTCGACACGGGCCATCGGCCCTGCTCACCATGACTAACTCAGAAGCTAGTCATCCTGAGCAGCCCGCGCAGCGGGCGTGTCGAAGGACGCATTGACGGTCGGCCCGCGCACCTTTAGCCCCGCCCCATGACCGCCCTCATCGCCGGCCTTTCCGACATCGCCGACCGCTACGACGTCCTCCTCTGCGACGTCTGGGGGGTGATCCACAACGGCCGCGAGGGCTTTCCCGACGCCTGCGCCGCGCTGGTCCGCTGGCGGGCCGAGCGGGGGCCGGTGGTGCTGATCTCCAACGCGCCGCGCCCGTCCATCGCCATCCACTCGCAGCTCGACCACTTCGGCGTGCCGCGCGAGGCGTGGAGCGCCTTCGTCACCTCCGGCGACGCCACCCGCGCCCTGCTCGCCGAACGCGCCCCCGGCCCCTGCTGGAGCATCGGCCCGGCCCGCGACGCGCCGCTCTACGACGGTCTGGGCCTCGCCTTCGCGGACGCGCAGGACGCCGCCTTCGTCTGCGTCACCGGCCCCTACGACGACACCGTCGAGACGCCTGAGGACTACCGCGGCCGCTTCGAGATCGCCGTCGAGCGTGGGCTGACGATGATCTGCGCCAACCCCGACCGGGTCGTGCAGCGGGGCGACACCCTGATCTACTGCGGCGGCGCGCTGGCCGACCTCTACGAGGAGATGGGCGGCAAGGTGCTGATGGCCGGCAAGCCGTACGCCCCGATCTACGATCTCGCCCTGCATGAGGCGGGCGATGCGCCGCAAAGCCGCGTGCTCTGCATCGGCGACGGCGTCATCACCGACGTGAAGGGCGCCGCCGACCACCACCTCGACTGCCTGTTCATCGCCAAGGGCATCCACGGCGACGCCGCGATGCGCGACGGGCGGCTCGACGCGGCGCTGGTCGAAGGACTGCTGGCGGAAGAGGGTGTTACGGCGAAGTACGCCATGTCCGATCTGGTATGGTGAGGTCTTCCCCCTTAGGGGGAAGTACCGGCGAAGCCGGCGAAGGGGGCTCTGCTGACTCGCCCCCTCAGCCTGCTTCGCAGGCAGCTCCCCCAGTGGGGGAGCATCAACAAGGGGGACGCGCGTGAAGGGACTGTTTCTTGAAGACCTCAGCCTCGGCCAGTCGGCCGAGTTGACCATGACCGTGACCGAGAAGGGCATCGAGTCCTTCGCCGAAGTCACCGGCGACAACAACCCCGTCCATCTGGACGAGGCCTATGCCGCGACGACGCCTTTCAAGACCCGCATCGCCCACGGCATGCTGTCGGCCGGCTACATCTCGGCGGTGATCGGCACGAAGCTGCCGGGACCGGGCGCGATCTACGTCGGCCAGAACCTGCGCTTCAAACGCCCGGTGAAGATCGGCGACGAGGTGACTGCCAGGGCCACCATCACCGAGATCGACCAGGAGAAGGCCCGCGTCACGCTGGAGACCGTCTGCACCGTCGCTGACAAGGCCGTGGTCGAGGGCGAGGCCACCATCATGGTCCCGCGCCGCGAGGGCTGATGAGCCTGAAGGTCATCCATCACTGGAAAGGCCTGACCGAGGGCGACCGCGGCGCGGCCGTGGCGCTCGGCAACTTTGACGGCGTTCATCGCGGCCACCAGCGGGTGATCGCCCAGGCGGCGAAGGGCGCGCGCGAGCACGGCTGTCCGCTCGGCGTCATCAGCTTCGAGCCGCACCCGCGCCGGGTCTTCCAGCCGGACCAGCCGACCTTCCGGCTGATGACCCCGCACCAGCAGGCCCGTGCGCTGGAGAACCTCGGCGTCGACCGCTTCTACATCCTCAACTTCGACTACGAGATGGCGAGCCTCACCGACCGCGAGTTCGTCGAGAAGGTGCTGGTCGGCGGGCTTGGCGTGCGCCACGTCGCCGTCGGCTTCGACATCTCCTTCGGCAAGGGCCGCAGCGGCAGCCCCGAGGCCATGCAGGCCTACGGCGAGGAGTTCGGCTTCACCGTCTCGGTCGCCGAGGCGGTCGGCACCGACGGCGAAAAGTTCTCGTCCACGTCGGTGCGCGAAGCCCTGCGCGACGGCCACCCCGAGGCCGCCGCCGCCATCCTCGGCCGCCCCTTCGCCATCGAAGGCGTGGTCCGGCGCGGCAAGCAGCTCGGCCGAGAGCTCGGCTTTCCGACCGCCAACGTCATGCTCGGCGACTATGTCGTCCCGAGGTTTGGCATCTACGCCACCCGCACCCGCCTGCCCGACGGCCGCGAGATCGCCGGCGCCTCCTCCATCGGCGTCAACCCAACCACCGGCGAGGAGGACCCCAAGCTCGAAGTCTGGCTGTTCGACTTCGACGAGGACCTCTACGGCCAGCAGATCGAGACCGACCTGATCGCCTACCTGCGGCCCGAGGAGAAGTTCGAGACCGTCGAGCTGATGGTCGAACAGATCCGCCGCGACGAGGCCGCCGCACGCAAGCTGCTGCTGCCGGACTTCTAACCGGCCCCAAACGGCCCTATCTGACTTGGCTCAGCTTGAAGGGGCGGGCGTGCAGCCGATCATCTCCATCCAGGGCCTGTCGAAGACC
>CAMLRH010000166.1 GCA_946482375.1 uncultured Caulobacteraceae bacterium
TGGCGAGGACGGCGTTGCCGGCGGCCAAGGCGGCGGCGATCTGGCCGGTGAAGATGGCCAGCGGGAAGTTCCACGGGCTGATGCAGACGAACACGCCGCGGCCGCGCAGCTCGATGGAGTTGTGCTCGCCGACCGGGCCTTTCAGGACCTCGGGGCCGTTGAACTTCGTCTCGGCCAGGTGGGCGTAGTAGCGGCAGAAGTCGGCGGCCTCGCGCACCTCGCCGACGCCGTCGATGAGGGTCTTGCCGGCTTCGCGCGCGCAGAGCGCGATGAGGCGGTCGCGGTTGGCTTCCAGCGCATCGGCCATCGCGCGCAGCACCTCGGCGCGGGCCGGGCCGCCGGCGGTGTCCCAGGCGGGCTGGGCGGCCTTGGCGGCCTTGAAGGCGGTGTCGATATCGGCGGATGTGGCGTCTTCGATGTATCCGACGACCGACCCGTCGGTGGGGCTAATCACTGGTTCTCCCTCCCCCTTGTGGGGAGGGGGGCTCGCGGAGCGAGACGGGTGGGGGTGTCTTAGCACTTCCCCACCCGACGAGACTGGCGCCTCGTCTTCCCTCCCCACGAGGGGGAGGGAGACGGCTTTCATCAGCCGCTCGCGCTCGCGCCGAACCGTCAGATCCACGCCTTCGGAATTCTTGCGATCACCGTAGATATTTAACGGCAGACGAATCTTTTCGTGCGGCCCCGGACCGGCCGATTCCACCGCCGTGATCGGATCGACCACGACCACTTCCGGCGGCACGCGTTCGTCCAGCAGGGCGTGGACGAAGGAGGTGTTGGCGCCGTTCTCGAGCAGGCGGCGGACGAGGTAGGGGAGCAGGTCCTCATGGCCGCCGACCGGCGCATAGGCCCGCACCAGCACGCCGTCGTAAAGGTCGTCGGCGGCGCGGTAGAGGGCTTCGCCCATGCCGTGCAGGCGCTGGAACTCGATGGCGACGCCGGACGTGTGGGCCATGCGCCGGACGGCGGCGAGGGTATGAGCGTTGTGGGTGGCGAACTGGGCGTAGAGGTGCGGCGAGGCCGAAATCAGCGCCCGGGCGCAGACGAGGTAGGAGAGGTCGGTTGCGGCCTTGGTCGTATAGACCGGGTAGTCGGGGCGGCCGTTCACCTGGGCGCGCTTGATCTCGCTGTCCCAGTAGGCGCCCTTCACCAGCCGCACCATCAGTCGGCGGCCGGAGGATCGGGCGAGTTCGGCGACGGCCTCGATCGCGGCGGGTCCACGCTTCTGGTAGGCCTGCACCGCCAGCCCCAGACCGCGCCATTCGCCGAGCTCCGGCTCGCGGGCCAGGCGGTCGAGCAGCTTCAGGGAAAGCGTAAGCCGATCAGCCTCTTCGGCGTCGATGGTGAAGTTGATGTCGTGCCTCGCGGCGATCAGCGCCAGGCGCTTCAGGCGAGGGTAGAGTTCGGCCCAGACGCGGTCTTCCTGCACCGCCTCGTAGCGCGGCGATAGCGCCGACAGCTTCACCGAAACGCCGTGACCGGACTCCGGGCCTTCGCCGCCGGACTGGGCGCCGACGGTGTCGATGGCGGCGGCGTAGGACTCTTCGTAGCGAGCGGCGTCGGCGGCGGTGCGCGCGCCTTCGCCGAGCATGTCGAAGGAGCAGAGGTAGCCCTCGGCCTTCGACCGTTTCAGCGCCGCCTCGATGTTCCGCCCAAGCACGAACTGCTCGCCCATGATGCGGACGGCCTGGGCCACGGCGGCGCGGATCACCGGTTCGCCGACCCGGCTGGTGATGCGCTTGAGGAAGCCCGGCAGGTCGCGGGTCGCCTCCTCGTCCGGCTCGACCAGCTTGCCGGTCAGCATCAGGCCCCAGGTCGAGGCGTTGACGAACAGGCTCTCGGACTGGCCGAGGTGGCTGGCCCAATCGGCCGAGCCGATCTTCTCGGCGATCAGGCGGTCGCGGGTTTCCTCGTCCGGCGTGCGCAGCAGCGCCTCGGCCAAGCACATCAGGGCCAGTCCCTCGCGGGTCCCGAGCGAGAACTCCTGCAGGAAGCTTTCGACCACGCCCTGTTTGCGGACCGACCGGCGGGCGGTGCGGACCAGCGCCTCGGCCTCGGCGCGGACGGCGGCACGATCCTCCGGCGAAAGCGAGGCGCGGGAGAGGAGATCGTTCACGGCGTCCCGCTCGTCGCGGTACTTTCCGCCGTCGAGATCGTCCCAATTGAAACTTTCTGCCATGCGCTCCTCTAGCGCCGATCCGGCCGGTTGCGAAGCCCGGCAAGGGCGCGTCCAATATGCGCGTACGTGCGTGGGGTGGTTCCGTGGCGGACGCGCCGAACGATCGCGGATGGTGGCGGGGGGTGCTGGACCGGGTGGTCCGCGCGACCCGTGGCTCGTCCTCGGCCGAGGACTACCTGCACACCGCCTTCCTGCGGCTGGAGGAGTACCGGAAGGGGCACGAGGTCACGAACCCGGCCGGCTTCCTCGTCCGCGCCGCCGTCAACATCGCCGCCGACGAGGCGCGCCGGCCGGTCAACCGCACCAACGATCCGCGCCCGGTCGACGAGCTGATCGACATTGCCGATTCCGAGCCGCTGGCAGATGAGGTTTTCGCCGCCCGCACTCGTCTTGAAAGAGTGAAGGTTGGGCTGGCTCAGCTCAGCCCGCGTACGCGTGAGATTTTCCTGATGCACCGGGTCGAGGGCCTGAAGTACCGCGAGATCGCCGCCGAGCTGGGCATCACCGTCAGCGCGGTGGAAAAGCATGTCGCCAAGGCCGCCCTGTTCCTGGCCGAATGGGTCGAGGGCTGGTGATGAGTGACGCCGTGACCCAGTCGACCGCCCGCGCCGAAGCCGCCGCCTGGCTGGCGCGCCTGCGCTCGGAGGAGCGCAGGCCCGAGGACGAGGCCGGCTTCCGCGCCTGGCTGGCCGAAAGCGAGGCGCACCAGCAGGCCTTCGACAGCATCAACACCGTCTGGGAAGCCGCCGGCGCGCTGCCGCGCGAGCCGCGCCGTCAGCGGGTGGAAAGCCGCCGGGCGGTGCTGGCCGGCATGGCCGCGCTGGTCGCCGGGGCCGGGACGCTGGGCGTCTGGCGCGTGGCGACGGCGGGGGTCTACGCCACCGAGGTCGGAGAGCAGCGGCGCGTGGCGCTGCACGACGGCTCGATGATCATCCTCGACACCAATTCCAAGGTTCGCGTCGACCTCAGCGACGAGCGCCGTGAGGTTCAGCTGATCCGGGGCCGCGCCCATTTCGAGGTGGTTCGCGACGCACGCCGACCCTTCGTCGTCGAGGCGGCGGGCCGCGAGGTCGTGGCCGTCGGCACCGCCTTCGAGGTGACCCGGGAGAAGGACGAGGTCTGCGTCGTCGTCACCAAGGGCGAGGTCGCCGTTTTCGATCCCAAGCTGACCGGCAAGCAGACGGTGGAACACGGCGCGCGGGTGACCCTGACCGACACCGGACCGAAGCTCGACCGCCCCGACCTCGCCCGGGTGACAGCCTGGCAGCAGGGCCGGGCGGTGTTCGAGAACGACACCCTGGCCGCCGCCGTCGCCGAGATGAACCGCTACAGCCGCCGTCCGATCGTGATCGAGGGCGATGCGGCCGACATGCGGGTTTCCGGCGTCTATTCCACCGGCGACACCGAAGCCTTCGCGAAGTCGCTCGCCACCCTGCTGCCGCTGGATGTCGACCTGGCGTCGAGCCAGGTCACCATCAGCGCGCAAAATTCATCCTGAGGAAAATTGGGTTCCCGCTCGTCAACAATTCAGACCGGCAGAAACGGTCGAAGAATAATTGGGGGGAATTCATGACTTATCAGCGTCGACTCCTTTGTGGGGCCGCTATCGCCGCCGCCCTGTTCGCCGCGCCCGCCATGACGCAGGAACAGGTCGCCTCCATCGACATTGCCGCCCAGCCGATGGCGAGCGCGCTCAAGGAACTGGCCCGGCAAAGCGGCGCCAACGTGCTGTTTGCGCCAGAGTCGGTGAAGGGCCTCAAGGCGCCGCCGATCCAGACCAACGCCACGCCGGAGGAAGCGGCGCGGATGATGCTGGCGGGCACGGACCTCTCGGTCGTGCGCGATCCCACGGGCTCTCTCGTGATCCGGAGCCTCGTTCAGGACCCCCAGTCCGGAAGCGCCGAAGGGGCCGGCGCTGAGGTCGAGGCCCTGATCGTCACGGCGCAGAAGCGCGAGGAAGACATCCAGGATGTGCCGATCGCGATTTCGGCGTTCACGCCCAAGGAACTGGAAGCCCAGAAGATCGAAGGCGGTTTCGACCTTCTGAAGGCGATCCCGAACGTCACCTTCTCGAAGAACAACTTCACCAGCTACAACTTCAGCATTCGCGGCATCGGCACCAAGGCGGTGTCGGCGACGACCGACCCCGGCGTGGCGGTGGCGTTCAACAACACCGCCCTGCTGCAGAACCGCCTGTTCGAGCAGGAATACTTCGACGTCGAGCGGGTGGAAGTGCTGCGCGGACCGCAGGGTACGTTGTACGGCCGCAACGCTACCGCGGGCGTCATCAACGTGATTTCCGCCAAGCCGGACATGAACGACTTCGACGGCTTCGTGAAGGCGGAGGTCGGCAACTACGACAGCAAGCGTATTTCGGCGATGGTCAACGTGCCGCTGGTCGAGGACAAGGTGGCGATCCGTCTGGCCGGCTCCCTGACCGACCGTCAGGGGTATGACTTCAACGATCTCACCGGCAACGCCGTCAATGGCCGCGACCTGTGGTCGGCGCGCCTGACGCTGGGCTTCAACCCCACCGACCGCATCCGCGCCAACCTGATCTGGGAGCGGTTCGAGGAGGACGACAACCGCTCACGCACCGGCAAGCAGCTTTGCCACCGCGACAACGGCCCGACCTCCGTCGGAGGCGTGCCGGTGGCGAGCGGCGCCAATGCGCCCTTCGAGTCCGTCATCAGGCCGTCGCTGTTCAGCCAGGGATGCGTGGCCGGCAACCTCTATGACGACGCCGCCTTCGGCACGCCCAACGGACTGGCCATCCCCTTCGTGTTCGGCATGATCGGCCTTGGAGCGGGCTGTCCCACAGGCTGCAACCCGGCCTATCCGCTGGGTACGGACCCCGTGCGCGGATATCCGGTCACCCTGCTCAACCTTGCCGACCCGTATGCGAGCCAGGTCCAGTCGCGTGACCTTCGGGTCATCGAGTCGATCCTCGATCCCCGTTATCGCGCTAGCGCCGACATCGTCGAGCTGAATATCGACTTCGACCTGACCGATGAACTGACCTTCACGTCGCAGACGGCCTACAACGAAGACCAGACCTATTCCTTCCAGGACTTCAACCGCTTCAACACACAGCCTATATTCAACGACACCTCACCACTTACGAACCGCAACAATCCTAATCCCAGCCCGTACCGCAACCTCGCGCCCGGTGGGTTCCTCGACGACCCGCAACTGGGCCGCAGCAACCGCATGGTGGCCTTCGACATCGCCCAGGCGGAGGGCAAGCAGTTCAGCCAGGAATTCCGGCTGCAGTCGGATTTCGACGCGCCGCTGAACTTCAGCGTCGGCGCGAACTACACCAAGTTCGATACCCTTGTGGATTACTACATCTTCGCCAACGTGCTGACGGCGTATGCGATGATGATTCCGTTCAACTTCTATGAAGGCGAAGTCAGACCTGAGGTCTGCGGCCCTGGCAGGGACTGGTTTCTCGGCGGTTACAATCCCGCCGGGATCATCACCGGCGAAGATCCCTTGGCCGTCTGTCCCTACATCGACCCCAATCCGATCGAGAGCATCAACGGCGAGGGTCACAACTACTTCCGCAGCAAGAACCCATACAAGGTGAAGTCAGCGGCGGCGTTCGGCGAACTCTACTGGCAGATCAACGACACCACGAAGATCACGGCGGGGCTGCGCTACACCAAGGACAAGAAGACCTTCATTCCCGTCCCGACGCAGGTTCTGCTGGCGCCGAACTTCGTCGCCGGCGGCACGGTCAACCGCGGCTATCCGGAAGATCCGCCGATCAAGCAGGAATGGGGCGAATGGACGGGGCGTCTGGGCGTCGACTGGAAGCCGGACCTCGCCTTCACCGACGAGACGATGCTCTATGCCTTCTACTCGCACGGCTACAAGGGCGG
>CAMLRH010000167.1 GCA_946482375.1 uncultured Caulobacteraceae bacterium
GCAGGCGGACCAGCGGCCCGCCAAGGTCTTTTTTGAAAACCCGGCGAGAAAGCTGCGGATCGCAGTGGATGGCGAGGCTTTCGAAGCCGCCCCAGGAGAAGCCGAGGCCGAACAGTTTCAGCGCATCGAGGAAGGCATGCACGGCCTTCGTGGGTTTCGGCTTCAGAACGACGGCGAAGAGGCCGCAGGCTCCGGTGTAGTCGCGGCTCCAGACGGCATGGCCGGCATCGCCGGGCAGGGCGGGGTGGAGGACGCTGAGCACCTCGGGCTGGGTGGTCAGCCATTGGGCGATTTCAGTGCCGCTGTTTCCCTGTCTTTCCAGGCGGGTAGGCAGGGTTCTTAAGCCACGCAGCATGTCATAGGCGGCTTCCGGCGCTACCGCCCAACCGAGTTCGTGGATGCCGTCGTCGAGTTGACGCGCGATCTTCGGGTCGGAGGTCGCCGCCGAGCCCATGAACAGATCGGAATGGCCGCCGACGTATTTGGTCAGCGCCTGCACGCTGATGTCGACGCCGTGCGCGAGCGGCTTGAACAGCAGCCCGGCCGCCCAGGTGTTGTCCATCAGGGTGAGGATGCCCCGCGCCTTCGCCAGCCTCGCGATGGCGGGGACGTCCTGCATCTCGAAGGTCAGGGACCCCGGCGATTCCATGACGATCAGGCGGGTCGCCGGACTCGCCAGGGCCATCAGCGCCTCGGGCGATGCCGACGGATCGAAGTAGCGAACCCCGACGCCGAACCGCTTCAGCAGGGTGTCGCAGAAGCGCCGGGTCGGCTTGTAGACGGCGTCGGTGACCAGCACCTCGTCACCGGCCTTTAGCACCGCGAGCATGGCGCCGGTCATGGCCGACAGGCCCGAGGGGTAGAGCTGTACGGCGCCGGCGCCCTCCAGCTCGGCCAGAGCGTCGGCCAGCGTCATCTGGGCGGCCAGTCCCGCGCGGCCGTAGCCGACCTTCTCCGCATAGACCGTCTTGGCGTTCGGGAGCAGCACCGTGGAACCGCGCTGGATCGGCGGACCTATGGTCCTGGGCAGCTTCGCCGGCGTGCGGCCGGCCCGGATGAGGCGGGTTTCTTCGTCCATGCGGGTTGCCGGGCCGCTCCCTGATGGTGAAACTGCCGTCGCAGTAAGGGCGCAATGCGCCCCGCCGATCAAGGAGCCTGCAGCCCGTGAAGCGCCTCGTCGTCCTCGCAGCCGTCCTCGCTGTGACGGCGTGCGAGCGCGATCCGGCCCCTGCGCCCGCGCCCCAGCCCACCCCGACGCCCGTGGTCGCCCCTGCCGGGCCCAGCCCGACCCTGGCAGCCGTGAAAGCGAGGGGGTCGCTCAGGTGCGGCGTCAATCCGGGGCTATCGGGTTTTGCGCTGCGTGACAGCCGGGGCAACTGGCGCGGCTTCGACGCCGATTTTTGCCGCGCCCTGGCCGCGGCCGTCCTGGGCGATGCCAGGCGCGTGACCTTCGTGCCGCTGAACAACGAGCAGCGCCTTTCCGCCCTCAAGTCCGGCGACGTGGACGTGCTCGCCCGCAACACCTCCTGGACCTTCAGCCGCGACGCGGGCGAGGGAGTCGATTTCGCTGGGGTCAGCTACTTCGACGGGCAGGGCTTCCTGGCGCCCCGCGCGCTGAACCTGCAGAGCGCCACGGAGCTCTCCGGCGCCAAGATCTGTGTTCAGTCGGGTTCGACTTCGGAGCTGAACGTCGTGGACTGGTTCAAAGCGAAGGGACTGAACTACACGCTGGCCGCCTATCCGACCGAGGCGAAGACGCGCGCGGCCTATCAGGCCGAACAATGCGACGTGATCACCTCGGACATCTCGACGCTGGCTTCGGCCCGTTCGATGCTCAACAGTCCACAATCGCACGTCATCCTGCCGGATGTGATTTCCAAGGAGCCGCTGGGGCCGGTCGTCCGCCAGGGCGATGCGGGCTGGACCGACGTGGTGCGCTGGACGCTGAACGCGCTGATCCTGGCCGAGGAACTGGGCGTCAGCTCGGAGAACGCCGCGGACCTGCGCAAGGAATCGGCCAGTCCGGAAGTCCGTCGCCTGCTGGGCGCCGAAGGCGGGTTCGGCCGGATGCTCGGACTCTCCGACGACTGGGCGTTCGACGCCGTCCGCGCCGTCGGCAATTACGGCGAGATGTTCGACCGGAATCTGGGACCCGGCTCGGCCCTCAGGCTCGAACGCGGGCAGAACGCGCTGTGGAAAGATGACGGGCTGATCTACGCCCCGCCGATGCGCTAGGGGCCGGTGACCACGGGCGTGTCATCCCGGCCGCCCCATTCGGCCCAGGAGCCGTCGTATACCGCCGTCCGCGGCCGTCCGAGCCTGGCCAGCGCCAGCGCCACGATCGACGCCGTCATGCCGGAGCCGCAGGTCGCCACGACCGGCTTGTCGATATCGACGCCGGCTTCCGCCAGCACGGCTTTCAGCTGCTCGGCCGACTTCATCGTGCCGTCGGGCGCGATCAGGCTGGAGGAGGGCACGTTCAGCGCGCCCGGCATGTGACCGCCGCGCAGACCCGCACGAGGCTCCGGCGCCTCGCCCGTGAACCGGCCGGCAGGACGGGCGTCGACCACCTGCGCGAGGCCGCCCTCCAGCGTCCGCTTCATCTGGTCGAGGTCACGGACGAGGTCGGCCGTGAAGCGCGGCGTGAAGTGGCGCTCCTGCGGCGTCGTCGGCATGTCCTCGATGGGGCGGCCCTCGGCGATCCACTTCGGCAGGCCGCCGTCGAGCACGAAGGTCCGCTCGTGGCCCATGGCGCGGAAGGTCCACCAGACGCGCGGCGACGAGAACAGCCCTTGGGCGTCATAGACGACCATGGTCGAACCGTCGCCGAGGCCCAGCTTCTTCACCCGCGAGGCGAACTTCTCGGGCGGTGGCAGCATGTGGGGCAGGTCGCTCGTCGTGTCGGCGATCTCGTCGACGTCGAAGAACACCGCACCGGGGATGTGCGCCAACCGGTATTCCGCCTTCGGATCGCGGTCCGTGCCGGGCAGGAACCAGGTCGCGTCGATGACCTTGATGTCGGGCGCGCCCAGCCGCTCATGCAGCCATTCGGTGGAAACGAGCGGGTCGGACATGGAGCCTCTAAAGCCAGGACGGAATGGGCAGGCCGCGTTCGCCGAGGAACACGGGGTTGTAGAGCTTGCTCTGATAGCGTGAACCGTGGTCGCACAACACGGTCACGATCGTGTGGCCGGGCCCCAAATCGCGCGCCATGCGCATTGCGCCGGCAACATTGATCCCGGATGACCCGCCAAGACACAGGCCTTCCTCCGTCACCAGATCGAACATCACCCGCAGCATTTCCTCGTCGGAGACGCGGTAGGCGTGGTCGATGTGCAGGCCTTCGAGGTTGGCGGTGACACGGCCCTGGCCGATGCCCTCGCTGATCGAGGTCCCTTCCGACTTCAGCTCGCCCTCGGCGTACCAGCTGTAGAGGGCGGCGCCGTAGGGGTCGGCGAGGCCGATCTTCACCTCGGGGTTCTTGGACCGCAGCGCGCTCGCCACACCGGCTAGTGTGCCGCCCGAGCCCACGGCGCAGATGAAAGCGTGGACGCGGCCGTCCGTCTGCTCCCAAATCTCTGGCCCCGTCGTGGCTTCGTGGGCGAGGCGGTTGGCGACGTTGTCAAACTGGTTAGCCCAGACCGCGCCGTTCGCCTCGACCGCGTCAAGATCGCGCGCCAAACGGCCGGAATACTTCACATAGTTGTTCTCGTTGGCGTAGGGGACGGCGTCCACCTCCACCAATTCGGCGCCCATCAGCTTGATGGCGTCCTTCTTCTCCTGGCTCTGCGTGCGCGGGATGACGATGGTCGTCTTGTAGCCCAGCGCGCAGCCGACCATGGCCAGCCCAATGCCGGTGTTGCCGGCGGTGCCCTCGACGATGCGGCCGCCGGGCTTGAGCAGGCCCTTCGCCTCGGCGTCGCGGATGATGCCGAGCGCGGCGCGGTCCTTCACCGACTGGCCGGGGTTCATGAACTCCGCCTTGCCGAGAATCTCGCAGCCGGTCGCCTCGCTGGCGGCGTTCAGCCGGATCAGCGGGGTGTTCCCGATGGCGTCGATGACGCTGGCGGCGATGCTCATGCAGCAGGTCTCATAGGCGGATCGGACGCGGTCGCCTCCTAAATCGTGCCGCGGGGGCCAAGCGCAAGCGCAGTTTTCCTAAAGGCGGTTATCTTGCCACCCTTGCCACTTCGCGCGGCGCTCGCCACCTTCCGGGCCTCTATTGACGAAAGCCGCTCTCGTGACCCAGCCCAACGCCGTCGTCGAACTTCAGGCCGGAAACGGCAAGCCGGTGCGTATCGGCAACGCCGAGACGCTGACCGTCATCGCCGGCCCCTGCCAGATGGAGAGCCGCCAGCATGCGCTGGAGACGGCGCATGCGCTGCGCGAAATCTCGGAGCGGCTGGGGATCGGGCTGATCTACAAGACCTCGTTCGACAAGGCCAACCGCACCTCCGCCAACGCCCAGCGCGGCATCGGGCTGGAGGGCGCGCTGCCGGTGTTCGCCGAGATTCGCGAGGTCACCGGCCTGCCGACTCTGACCGATGTGCACGAGAACGATCATTGCGCCCGTGTGGCGGAGGCGGTCGACGTGCTGCAGATCCCGGCGTTCCTCTGCCGCCAGACCGATCTCCTTGTTTCGGCTGCGAAAACCGGCCGGGCTGTGAACGTGAAGAAGGGCCAGTTCCTGGCGCCCTGGGACATGAAGAACGTCGTCGCCAAGATCACCGGCGCGGGCAACCCGAACGTGCTGGCGACCGAGCGGGGCGTGTCGTTCGGCTACAACACGCTGGTCAGCGACATGCGAGCGTTGCCGGAGATGGCGCGGATCGGCTGCCCGATCGTGTTCGACGCCACCCACTCGGTGCAGCAACCGGGCGGGCAGGGGACGTCTTCCGGCGGCCAGCGCGAGTATGTGCCGGTGCTGGCGCGCGCGGCGGTCGCTGTCGGCGTTGCCTGCGTCTTCATGGAAACCCACCCGGACCCCGACCACGCGCCGTCGGATGGCCCCAACATGGTGCCGTTGAAGGACTTCGAGCCGCTCCTGCGCGAGCTCCTGGAGTTCGACGCTCTGGCGAAGCGGCGGCGCTAACCTCCCTTCCCCCTGGATGGGGGAAGGGTCGGGGATGGGGGTGGGAGAGGTTCAGGATGGGGCGCGGCCTGCGCAAAATCACCAACGGCGCCCCCCCCCTCCCCACCCTTCCCCCGTCCAGGGGGAAGGGCTAATCAGCACCATGGATCTCGCCCAGCTCCAGAACCTGCTCGAGGCCGTCAGCGGCGTCCGCGTCGCCTGCGTGGGCGACGTGATGCTCGACCGCTTCGTCTATGGCGAGGTCAGTCGCACCTCACCGGAAGCCCCGATTCCCGTCCTTCACCGAGGCCGCGAGCAGGCGATGCTCGGCGCCGCCGGCAACGTGGCGCGTAACGTGGCGGCGCTGGGCGGTGTCGCGGCGCTGGCGGGCGTGGTGGGCGATGACGCCGCCGCGTCCGAAGCGCTGGGCATGATCGGCGCGGAAGCGCGCATCGAAGGCTATCTCGTGCCGGAGAAGGGCCGCCCGACGACGGTGAAGACGCGCTACGTCGCCGCCGGCCAGCAACTGCTGCGAGTGGATGCCGAAGACACACGACCGGTCGGCGCCGACGCCACCGGCAAGCTGCATTCGGCCATCAAGCACGCCGCGGAAGGCGCGGGGGCCGTCCTGCTCTCCGACTACGGCAAGGGCGCGGTGACGCCGACGGTGATCGAGACCTGCCTCGAAGCCGCCAAGGCCAACGGCGCCAAGCTGATCGTCGATTCGAAGGCCCACAGCTTCGTCGGTTACGGCGAGGTCGATGTGATCAAGCCGAACGCTTCCGAACTGGCGCGCGTGACCAACCTGCCGACGGGCACGGACGAGGAGGTCGAGGCGGCGCTGGCCGAGCTGCTCGCGTTTTCGCCCGCCAGGGCCGTACTGGTCACCCGATCCGCCAAGGGCATGTCGCTGGCGGTGCGCGGCCAGCCTGTCCGCCACTTCGCCGGCAAGGCGCGGGAGGTGTTCGACGTTTCCGGCGCCGGGGACA
>CAMLRH010000168.1 GCA_946482375.1 uncultured Caulobacteraceae bacterium
GGCGCGCAGACCGCGTAGCCGAAGGCGATGAGGACGGCATAGGCCCGGGTCGGCCAGCCGAGGGTGAAGAAGCCGAGCCGGAACAGGCCCATGCCGACCAGGATCAGCCCGAAGGCCTCGACATACTCGGTCGTCGATATCGCGATGTGCATGAGCATGAACATCTGCGAGCGCGCCGCGGTGACCTGCATGACGTCGCCGCCGAAGCCGGCCAGCGACTCCTGGATGAAGCCGGGCGGCGGACCGAGCGCGAAGCTCGCCTCGCGGAAGGCGTCGATCGTCGCCTGAGCCGCCCCGGGCGCCTCGGCCGCGGCCTTCAGCGCCACCAGCTGGGCGCTCTCATAGAGCTGCCAGCCCATCAGGCCGAAGAAGACGACGGCGCCGATGCCGACCAGCAGGCGCGGGCTCAACTTCCTCAGCGGGAAGGCGAACATGCCGGCGACCGCATAGAAGACGAGGATGTCGCCGAACCACAGCACCGTGCCGTGGATCAGGCCGATGAGCAGCAGCCAGAAGGCGCGGCGATAATGGGTCTGGGCCGGGCCAAGGCCCGATCCGCGCTCGGCCCGCTCGGAAATCAGGATGATCGAGGCTCCGAACAGCATCGTGAACAGGGCCCGCATCTTGCCGTCGGTGAAGACGAAGTTGGCCGCCCAGGTCCACAGGTTCGCGCCGTCGGCGCCCCCGTAGAAGGTCGGGTCGATGTAGGCGAAACCCGGCAACCCCATGCCGACGATGTTCATGAGCAGGATGCCAAGGACGGCGAAGCCGCGCACGGCGTCCATGGAGACGAAGCGGTCGGACGCTTGAGTTGTCATGATCATCCTCCCCAACCCGCGCGGAGGGTGAACCTCGTTATACCAAAGTCAATCGCCCTTGTTGCGCGGGCGCCACGCGCGACCGCTGAAGCTTGGTTTCGACTGTTACCAGCTTGAAGGTTGAACGGGGTTCAGCCACTTTCCGCGCCCCTTCTTTGAAAACGAGTCCCAGTCATGTCGCCCCCCGCGACAGCCGCCGCCGTCCCCGACGGTTGGTCCGGCTCCGCCATTCGCAATGATCTCAACCGGCTGCTGCGCCTGTCAGCGCCGGTCGTGACGTCGCGCCTGGCGATCATGACCATGGGCCTGACCGACGCCATCATCGTCGGCCGCTATTCCGCCGAGCAGCTGGGCTTCCACGCGCTCGGCTGGGCGCCGACTGTCGTCGTGCTGATGGTCGCCATCGGTCTGCTGTCGGGCGTGCAGGTGATGACCGCCCGCGTCATCGGGGAGGGGCGTCGCCATCTGGCCGGCGCGGTGCTGCGGCGTGGCCTGACCTATGCGGTGTGGATCGGACTGCTTTCGACGGTGGTGCTGGTCGCCGGCGGCCCGGCCTTCCTGCACGCCATCGGCCTTGAGCCCGGCCTGGCGTCCGGCGCCAGCGCGGCGCTGCTGGTGTTCGCCTTCGGCATGACCTTCCACACCATCACGGTGGCGCAGACCTACTGGCTGGAGGCGCTCAACAAGGCCTCGCCGGTGATGTGGGCGATGTGGGGCGCCAACATCATCAACCTGGGGCTCAACCTGCTGCTGGTGCCGGGAACCTTCGACCTGCCGGCGCTGGGCGCGGTCGGCGGCGCCTGGGCGACGTTCGGGGCCCGGGCGATGCTGGCCGTCTGGCTGACGATCTACATCCTGCGCCTGCCCGACATCCGCGCGCTCGGCCTGTTCGACAAGCCGGCCCGCGACCGGCCGATGGAGATCGAGCAGCGCCGCGTCGGCTACGGCGCGGCCTTCTCGAACTTCTCGGAAGTCGCCGCCTTCGCTGGGATGAACGTGGTGGCGGGCTGGATCGGCGGGCTCGAGGTGGCGGCCTACGCCATCGTGCTCAACGTCGCGGCGGTGATCTTCATGGTCCCGCTGGGCGTCTCGACGGCGACGTCGGTGCTGGTCGGCAACGCCTATGGCGCGCGCGATCCGCAGGGCGTCCGTCGCGCCGGGGTCGTGGCGTTCGTCGTCATAGCCGTCTTCGCGGCGGTGGTGTCGCTGGTGCTGTGGCCGACGGCCGAGGGGGTCTCGCGGATCTACACGGACGACCCGAAGGCGCTGGCGCTGACCGTGCCGGCCCTGATCCTCGCCTGCTTCTTCCTGATCCCCGATGCGCTTCAGGTGGTGGTGGCGCACGGCCTGCGCGCCCGCGGCGATGTGCTGATGCCCAGCGTGACGCACATGATCAGCTATCTGCTGGTGATGATCCCGCTGTCGTGGTGGTTGGCCATCCCCATGGGGTTCGGCCTCAATGGCATCATCGGCGGCATCATCGTCGCCAGCTTCGTCGCCGCCAGCCTGCTGCTGTGGCGCTGGTGGGTGCTGGCCCGGCGGGACTGAAGCCTCGCCGTTTTTTTACCTCGTCATCCCCCGGTCGCCGAAGGCGATCCGGGGGACCCAAGGGGCGGCGCAAGTCTTGGCCGTCAGCTTGGGTCACCCGGACTTCGCCGGGTGATGACGGTTAGAGAGATTTCGTGGGGGAAAGGGCTAGGCGCCGAGGATCCAGCCTTCTTCTCGCTCGACTTCGGCGCGCTGGGCGTCGCTGACGCCCTTCGGCGCGGCGAAGAGGTCGCCGAGCTTGCCGGCTTCGTCGAGCTTGGCGAAGTGCTCGGCGGTGACGCGGACCTGGGCCTGGTCCTTGGGCTCGCCCGGTTGCGGGACGGCCTTGAAGAGGGACGGATAGACCTCGGCGATGACGATCTCGACGCCGTCGAGGTCGCCCGCGTCCAGCGCCTTCCAGCCCGTTTCGAACGGCCAGACCTTCGCCGCGCGCGAGGCGTGAAGGCGCTTTACCGCCGGGATGCCGAGGATGGCCTGACCGCCGACCGAGCCGGCGTAATAGAGCTTCCAGATCGACGAGGCGCCCTTGGCCGCGAGGTCGGCATGGCGCATCTCCGGCAGGTCGTCCTCGGTGTGGTCGCGCGCCCGCTTGGGCTGCAGCGTCGTCAGCGTGTCCTTCGGCGGACAGCCCCAGAACGGGAAGGGGCCGCCGGTGATGCGACGGTTGATCTCGGAGGCGACGCCGAAGCGATTGTTGGTGTTGTCGGCCTTGTCCTTCACCATCCGGTCGATCTGGTTCCAGACGGCGCGCCAAGGCTCATCGCCGGTCAGTTTCAGCGCTTCGGAAAAGCCTCGCGGGAAGCCCAGCGGGAAGTCGAAGCCGACCAGCGCCTTCTCACCGCGCTTCCTGAAGTCGTCGAGGATGGCGGCGAGCTTCTTCTCGGCCTCGGCGCGGGTCGGCACGTTGTGCGCCTCGAACGCCAGCCGGAAGCGCACGTCGCGCTTCATGACCCCGATCCAGATGGAATCCGCGCCGGTGGTCGGCTTCGACGCCGCGCTCCAGTCGACGATGACGTAGGCGCTGAACAGGCGCTTCACTGGGAGGCCTCCGGGTGAGCGGCGGTTCTAGACCCGCCGCCCGCCGGCCTCAACGCGTTACGAAAGCTTGACCAGCATCTTCCCGAGGTTCTCGCCCTTGAAGAGCTTGAGGAAGGCGCCGGGCGCGGCGTCGACGCCCTCGTCGATGGTTTCGCGCCACTTCAGCTTGCCCGAACCGATCCAGCCGGACATGTCCTTCAGGAACTCCGGCAGCATCGAGAAGTGGTCGGAGACGATGAAGCCCTCCATGCGGATGCGCTTGCCGACCACGTACATGATGTTGGACGGGCCTTTCACCGGGTCGGTCGCATTGTACTGCGAGATCATCCCGCACATGGCGAAGCGGGCGAACGGCTTGGCGGCCTCCAGCGCGGCTTCCAGGTGCTCGCCGCCGACGTTCTCGAAATAGACGTCGATGCCCTTGGGCGCGGCTTCCTTCAGCGCCGCGGTCAGGTCCGGCGTCTTCTTGTAGTCGATGACGTGGTCGACGCCGATCTCGCGCAGGAAGGCCGTCTTCTCGTCGCCGCCGGCCGAGCCGATGACGGTGCAGCCCTTGATCTTGGCGATCTGGCAGACCACCGAGCCGACGGCGCCGGCCGCCGCCGACACGAAGACCACGTCGCCTTCCTTCAGGGCCGCGATCTTCAAGAGGCCGACGTAGGCCGTCATGCCCGGCATGCCGGCGATGCCGAGGAAGGCCTGCGGGGGCAGACCGTGCGTCTCGACCTTCTGCACGGCGGCGGCGGGGGCGTTGTAGGCCTCGCGCCAGCCCAGCATCGACTGGACGATGTCGCCGGCCTTCAGCGACGGGTCGTTGGACGCCACCACCTCGCCGACCGCGCCGCCCTGCAGCGGCTCGCCGATCTGGAACGGCGGCACGTATGACGGCCGGTCGTACATGCGGCCGCGCATGTAGGGGTCGACCGACATGTAGAGGTTCCTGATCTGCACCTCTCCGGCGCCAGGATCGGGCAGCTCGACGCTGGCGACCTCGAAGTTTTCAAGGGCGGGCATGCCCTCGGGGCGGCTTTTCAGGCGGACTTCACGCGAGGTCGTCATTGGGGGTTCTCCCTGTTCTCTCAAACAATCGTTTAACCCAGATGCGATGGCGCCTCCAGCGGCGACACGCTAAAGGCGGCGGGCATGAGCGAATCCCTTAGAGCCGGCGTCGTCGGCGCCGGCGTGTTCGGCGGCTTCCATGCCAAGAAGTATGCGGAGCTCGAGGGCGTGACACTTGTCGGCGTCTACGACACCCATGCGGAACGGGCCGAGGCTATGGCGGCGGCGTCGGGCGCCAAGGCGTTCGCCAGCCTCGATGAGCTACTCGCCGCGGTCGACATCCTGACCATCGCCTCACCCGCCACCGCCCATGCCGACGAGGCGCTGGCGGCGCTGAAGGCTGGCAAGTCGATCTACGTCGAAAAGCCGCTGGCGACCTCGCTGGAGGATGCCGACCGGATCGCCGCTGAAGCCGCCGCGCGCGGCCTGACCGTGGCCGTCGGCCATCAGGAGAAGGTCGTGTTCCAGGCCATGGGCCTGCTGGACGTTCCGGAAAAACCCCTGCGGCTGGAAGCGGTGCGGCGGGGGACGCCAGGCACGCGCAACCTCGACGTCTCGGCCGTGCTCGATCTCATGGTCCACGACATCGACCTGGCGATGCTGCTGACCAATGCCGATCCCGTGGCCGTCGAGGCCGAGGGGGACCCGGACCAGACCTCGGCCGAGGTCACCTTCGAGGACGGCTTCACCGCCTGCTTCGAGACCTCGCGCATCGCCGAGGCCCGCGAGCGGACGATGAAGATCGTCTATCCGTCGGGCGAGCTGACCATCGACTTCGTGGCCCGTACCTTCAGCAACACCACGGCCTTCCCGCTGAACGAGCACTTCGCGGAGACCAACGCCGGCCGCGATCCGCTGGGCGCCAGCGTCCGCGCGTTCCTCGACGCCGTCCGGGGCGTATCTCCCGAGCCGCTGGTCACCGCCCGCGAGGCGGCCAGGGCGCTCGACCTCGCGCTGGCGGTTGAGCAGGCTGCGGGGTTTTAAAGTCCCTCTCCCTCCCCCTCATGGGGAGGGAAGATCGCGCAGCGATCCGGTGGGGGAGTTTCGCCCCAGCCCCACCCGCCGGCCTTCGGCCGCCACCCTCCCCATGAAGGGGAGGGAGAACTCGGATGCTTTCCCTCAGCCGCGCCGCTCGCTAAGACGCCCCCTCCAAGTCGGAGGCCTGCGATGAAGAGACCGGACGGAACCTGGGACAAGTCCAAGCTGCCCAGCCGCCATGTGACGGAGGGCCCGGCGCGGGCGCCGCACCGCTCCTACTATTACGCCATGGGCCTCGGCACGCGCGAGATCGCCCAGCCGTTCGTGGGCGTGGCCTCCTGCTGGAACGAGGCGGCGCCGTGCAACACCGCCCTGATGCGCCAGGCCAACGCGGCCGCGCAGGGGGTCAAGAACGCCGGCGGCACGCCGCGCGAGTTCTGCACCATCACCGTCACCGACGGCATCGCCATGGGCCACGAGGGCATGCGCTCCTCGCTCGCCAGCCGCGAGGTCATCGCCGACTCGGTCGAGCTGACCATGCGCGGCCACGGCTATGACGCGCTGGTCGGCATCGCCGGCTGCGACAAGAGCCTGCCCGGCATGATG
>CAMLRH010000169.1 GCA_946482375.1 uncultured Caulobacteraceae bacterium
CGGCGCTCCACCCGCTGAAGACCGGGACGGCCTGCCTCGTGGCGGCGCTGATGCAGGCCGGACAAGCCGGTGAAGCGGAGGTCGTTTATCGCGACAGCCTGCGCCACTACCGCCGTGACGGTTGGGCGTTGATGGGTCTGGCCGAGGCGCTGGAGGCGCAGGGCAAGGCCGCGGAAGCGACCGCCGTCATGGCGGAATTCCAGCAGGCTTGGGGCCGCGCCGACACCCAGATCGGGCAGTCGCGACTCTAGTCGTCGTCGCCGGTCAGGAGCTGGGCCACTTCCTTCAGGGGGAGCGCGGCGATCAGCGAGATCGAACTCTGGCCCGACAGGCCAGTGGTGACGATCTGGGTCCGGTTCTTGCCCGCCTCGATGAGGCAGACGACCTGCTCCGGATTTACATGGAGGCCCTGGCCGCCGGCCTCGGGCAATTCAACGAGTCGCATGGGTGTCTCTCTGGCGAAGGCGCGGATAATCGCGGCGGAAGGTTGCTCTAAGGTTTGTGGCTTGTCGAAGGCTGACGTTGCGTGACCGTGGACGTGGGCGCCTCGCGGCGCCATCTGAAGGCTCCCCCCTTAGGAGATCGCCATGACCGCTAGCTTGTTCGACCCCCTGACGTTCGCCCACGGCCCGACCATGAAGAACCGCTTCATGCTGGCCCCGCTGACCAACACCCAGAGCCATCCCGACGGCGTGCTCTCCGACGAGGAGTTCCACTGGCTGACGATGCGCGCCAAGGGCGGGTTTGGACTGACCATGACCTGCGCCGCGCACGTTCAGCGGGTCGGCCAGGGCTTTCCGGGGCAGCTCGGCGTGTTCGGCGACGAACATCTGGAAGGCCTCACCCGCCTGGCGGCCGCCATCAAGGCCGAGGGCAGCATCGCCGCGCTGCAGATGCACCACGCGGGCAACCGCTCGCCGAAGGAGCTCGTCGGCCAGGCCGTCTGTCCCTCCGACGACCCTGAGAGCGGCGCCCGCGCGCTGACCACCGCCGAGGTCGAGCAGCTGGTCGAGGACTTCGTCGAGTCCGCCGTCCGCTCCGAAAAGGCCGGTTTCGACGGCGTCGAGATCCACGGCGCCCACGGCTACATCCTGGCGCAGTTCCTCTCGCCGGAAATCAATCACCGTGACGACCGCTACGGCGGCTCGCTGGAGAACCGCGCGCGGGTGATCTTCGAGATCATCGACGGCGTGCGCCGCCGCTGTCGCCAGGATTTCCAGCTTGGCCTTCGCCTGTCGCCCGAGCGGTTCGGGCTGAAGCTGGCCGAGATCGTCGACGTGGCCGGAGAGGTGCTGCGCGACGGCCGCATCGACTACCTCGACATGAGCCTGTGGGACGCCGGCAAGGAGCCCGTCGAGGAGGAGTTCAAGGGCCGCACGCTGATGAGCTACTTCACCGAAATCGACCGCGGCCACGTGCGCCTCGGCGTCGCCGGCAAGGTCAACACCGGCGCTCGCGCGGCGGAAATGCTGGACCTGGGCGCCGACTACGTCCTGATCGGCCGCGCCGCCATCATCCACCACGACTTCCCGGAGAAGGTCCGCGCCGACCCGGGGTTCAGGCCGATCCCCAATCCGGTCAGCCGCCAGCACCTCCTCGACGAAGGCCTGAGCCCACCCTTCATCGAATACATGCGCCAATGGCCGAAGTTCGTGGAGGACGAGGCGGCCTGAGGCGTGGCGGACAGGGTGGGATTCGAACCCACGGTGGGCTTCCACCCACGGCGGTTTTCAAGACCGCTGCCTTAAACCACTCGGCCACCTGTCCGGCGTCGCTCATCTAGCGTGGACGCGCGGGTCTAGCCAGCTTAGGGGACTCGCGAAACTTTTTGGGCCGTATGCTCCGAGCCGTTCTTATCCTTGCCGTCGCCGCGCTGGTGCTGATGGCGCCGGCGCTCATCCATGGCGCGCCGGCGATCGACTCGGCGACCTACACCCATGTGTGGACCCAACAGTACGCCTCGGAGATGGCGCGCGGGGTCATCTACCCGCGCTGGCTACCCCATTCGTTCGAGGGGCTGGGCTCGCCGACCTTCTACTTCTACCCGCCGCTGGCCTTCCACCTGACCGGCGCCGTGGCGATGTTCATGGACGTCCGGTTCGCCGTCAGCTGGGCGGCGGCGCTGATGCTCTTCCTGTCGGGCATGGCGATGTACGCCTGGCTGCGGGGCAAGGCGTCGGAGGGCTTCGCCGTCCTGGGCGCCCTCCTCTACATGGCCGGGCCCTATCACCTGACCGACTTCTACGTCCGCTCGGCGCAGGCCGAGTTCGGGGCCTTTATCTGGACGCCGCTGATCGCGCTGGCCATCGAGAACCAGCGCAGGCGCTGGGGCGGGCCGTTGCTGGCGCTGTGTTACGCCGGGTTGATCCTCACCCACCTGCCGGTGGCGCTGCTGGTCAGCGTGGTGCTGATCCCGCCGCTGGTGCTGCGAGCGGCCTGGAAGGACCCGGCAGTCGCGGTGCGTTGCGCCGTGGCGGGGCTCGCCGGTCTCGCCATGTCGGCCCTCTACCTGCTGCCGGCGCTGACGTTGCAGGAACACACCCTGATGCCACAGGTGATGTGGGCCGAGCATTTCGACGCCCGCAACTGGTCGGTGCTGGGTCTGCTCAAGCCGGAGCATGACGCCTTTCTGCGGCCGATGTCGCTGCTCGCCGCCGGCTGGGCGGTCGTGGGGCTGACGGCGCTGCTGCGCGGAGCGCGGTTCTGGCCGCTGCTGACGCTGGGCGCGGCGATCATCAGCCTCGGGCTGACGCCGCTGTTCAATCTCCCGATCCTGGACAAGGTGCAGTTCCCGTGGCGGGCGCTGGCCATCGTCGAGTTCACGGCCATCACCGCCGTCATCGTCTGGCGGCCGCGGTTGGTGTGGGTGGCGATGGGCGCGGTACTGCTGGTGCCGGGCGCGGCGCCGTTCTGGACGGCCGGACGGATCGCGCTCAACCAGCGCCTCGCACCGGAACGCGTGGCCGCCGGGCTCGACGCGGTAGAGTACCTGCCGAGCGACTACAAGCCGGTGCCGAAGGGGCGCTACCCGACCGGGATCGAAAACTACCGCGTCCCGCTCGTTCAGGGCGCGGCGGCGAATGTGCGCTCCGCCGCCAATGGATCGGTCAGCGTCACCGCGACGGCGGACGGGCCGATCACCATTCGCAAGGCGAACTTCCCGCGCTGGCGTGTCGAGGGTCCGCGAGGGACCGTCGCCACCTCGGGCCCGCTGATCACCTTCACCGCCAAGGCTGGTGAAACCTATCGACTGAAACCCGTTCCGACGCGGCCGGAAGTCATCGGCGGCGGGGTGTCGCTGCTCGGGCTCCTTCTCGCCCTGCTGCTCTGGTTTCGAAACATGGTCCCGTTTCGCGCGGAGCGCGCAGCGCCCTGACGGAACCGGGTAAACGGCGGGGGGATTTCCGCTGCATGGCCCGGACGCTCAAGAAGTACCAGTCAATGCGCGACTTCGCGGTCACCGCGGAGCCGAGTGGGAAGAAGGCCGTCCCCGGCTCGAAACGCCTGCGCTTCGTCATCCAGAAACACGCCGCCACGCGCCTGCACTACGACCTGCGCCTGGAGTTCGACGGCGTCTTTCTGTCGTGGGCGGTGACCAAGGGACCGTCGCTGGATCCCGCCGACCGTCGCCTCGCCGTCCAGGTCGAGGACCACCCGATAGGCTACGGCGACTTCGAAGGGACCATCCCCAAGGGCCAGTACGGCGGCGGCACGGTGATGCTGTGGGATCGCGGCTACTGGGCGCCGCAGGACGGCATGGACATCGCCAAGGGTCTGAAGAAGGGCGAACTGAAGGTCGTCTTCGCCGGCGAGCGCATGAAGGGCAGCTGGGTGCTCGTCCGCATGCCCCGCCGCGAGCGGGAGAAGCGCGACAACTGGCTGATGATCAAGCATCGTGACGGCTTCGAGCATGAGGGCGACGCCGACGCCCTCCTGAACGACAACGCCTTCTCGGTGGCCTCGGGCCGTACGATGGACGAAATCGCGAGCGGCAAGGGCAAGGCCCCTACCCCCTTCATCAAGAAGGCGAAGGGGAAGGCCGACGCCGTCTGGAACTCCAACCATGACCCCGAGGGCAGCGCCGAGGAAGAGGCCGTCAAGCACGATGCGCCGAAACCCGCGAAGGTGCCGAAGCCGAAGCAGGCCGCGCAGATCCCCGCCTTCGTCGAGCCGCAGCTCTGCAAGCTCGTCGACCGCCCGCCGGGAGGCGGCGGCTGGGCGCACGAGATCAAGTTCGACGGCTACCGCATGCAGATGCGCGTCGAGGCCGGCAGCGCCACGCTGAAGACACGCAAGGGCCTCGACTGGTCCGCCAAGTTCAAGGAGATCGTCGCCGAAGGCCGCTCGCTGCCCGACTGCCTGATCGACGGCGAGGTCGTGGCGCTGAGCGAAACCGGCGCGCCGGACTTCGCGGGCCTGCAGGCGGCGCTGTCGTCGGGCCAGACGCGCGACCTGATCTTCTTCGTCTTCGACCTGCTGTTCGTGGAGGGCGAGGACCTGCGCCCGTTGCCCTTGAGCGAGCGCAAGGCGCGGCTGAAGGCCCTGCTGGAAGCCTATGCGGACGCGAAGGCGCAGCGTCTTCGCTACGTCGACCACTTCATCACGGCCGGTGACGCCGTGCTGGAGTCCGCCTGCCGCATGGACCTCGAAGGCATCGTGTCGAAGAAGCTCGACACTCCCTACCGCTCAGGCCGGGGCGACACCTGGACCAAGGCCAAATGCCGTGCGGGTCATGAGGTCGTCATCGGCGGCTACACCAAGACCGGCGACGCTTTCCGCTCACTGATCGTTGGCGTCTATCGCGACGGCAAGCTGGTCCACGTCGGCCGCGTCGGCACGGGCTACAACCGGAACAACCTGCCCGGCCTTGTGGCGAAGCTGAAGCCGCTGGAGACGGCGAAGTCGCCCTTCGAAGCTGGTTCACCCAGGAAGTCCGCCGACATTCACTGGGTGAAGCCGGAACTGGTCGCCGAGATCGAGTTCGCGGGCTTTACCGGCGACGGCAACGTCCGCCAGGCAGCGTTCAAGGGCCTGCGCGAAGACAAGCCCGCCCGCGAGGTTGAAGAGGACATCGCGCCCATCGAAGAGGCGCACCTCGCCGAGCCGAAGCCGAAGGCCGCCGCAAAGAAGACGACGAAGGACAACGTCGTCATGGGCGTCACCATCTCCAATCCCGACAAGGCGTTGTGGCCGGACGGCGGTGACGGCAACCCGGTCACCAAGCTCGACCTCGCCCGCTACTACGAGGCGGTCGGCCCCTGGATGATGGAGCACATCAAGGGGCGCCCCTGCTCGATCATCCGCATGCCCGACGGCATCGACGGCGACCAGCGCTTCTTTCAGCGCCATGTCGGCAAGGGCTCGTCGGCGCTGATCAGCGAAGTGCAGGTCTACGGCGATCACAAACCCTACCTGCAGGTCGACCGCGTCGAGGCGCTGGCGGCGCTGGCTCAGATCGGCGCCGTCGAGCTGCACCCCTGGAACAACCAGCCCAACGACCAGACCACGCCCGGCCGGCTGATCTTCGACCTCGACCCCGACGAGGGACTGGGCTTCGCCGACGTCATCGACGCCGCCCATGACGTGAAGGAACGGCTGGAAGCGCTGGGTCTGGTGGCGTTCTGCAAGACGACGGGCGGCAAGGGTCTGCACGTCGTCACGCCGCTGGCGAAATCGCGCAAGAAGCTCGACTGGCCGACCGCCAAGGCCTTTGCCCGCGAGGTCTGCGCCCGCATGGCCGCCGACAGCCCCGAGAAGTACACGATCAACATGGCCAAGAAGGTGCGCGGCGGGCGGATCTTCCTCGACTACCTGCGCAACGACCGCCTGAGCACGGCGGTCGCCCCCCTCTCCCCGCGCGGACGTCCCGGCGCGCCGGTGTCCTTCCCGATCGAATGGAAGGACGTGAAGCCTGGCCTCGACCCCAAGAAGTGGACCATCCGCACGGCGCCCGTGCTCGTTCCCAAACTGAAAGCGTGGAGGGACTACTGCGACGCCGAACGTCCGCTCGAGGACGCCATCGCCAAGCTCGGGAAGATGAAGAAGG
>CAMLRH010000170.1 GCA_946482375.1 uncultured Caulobacteraceae bacterium
GGGTGAGCGGTGATTTGTGGTTAGGCCAAGCGAGGCTGCAGGGCGGGACTGCGCTGTGTGTCCCGCGACGCTTCACCCTCAAACGCCGACTCCCGCATCACGGCGGCGTAGCGGTCGAGCGCGCTATCCAGCGTCGGCATGAGGCAACCGCGTTCGCTGGCGAGGGGGACGTAAGGCGGCCGCTCGGCGGCCCAGCCGAGGCCGCGCCAGGGGGTTGGAGCGATCAGTCCGCCGTCGAGGTCGAGGCGGCCGGCGAGGCGCATGGCGAACTCGGCCCAGGTAACTTCGCCGCGGTTGGCGAGGTGCCAAATCCCCACTTCGCCGTCGATCAGGAGGTCGAGCGTGGCGTCGACCAGGTCGGGCACATAGGTCGGGGAAATGACGAGGTCCTCGGCGACCGTGATCTCCTGGCCGTCGGCAAGGCTTCGGGTGACGAAGGCGGCGAAGTTCCAGGGGTCGTAGGGGGAGAAGAAGGCCGCCGTGCGGATCATCAGCGCCTTGCCGCCCAGCGCCAGCAGCTCATGCTCGGCCCGCGCCTTGCTCCGGCCGTAGACGTTCAGCGGGTTCACCGTGTCGCTTTCGACATAGGGTCGATCCAGCCGCCCATCGAAGACGAGGTCGCTGGAGAAGCTGGCGAACGGCAGGTCGCGGTCGTGGCAGGTGCGGGCGAGCCTGAGCGCCCCTTCCGCGTTGGCCTGGATGCAGCCCTCGGGTTCGGCTTCGGCGTCGTCCACGCGGACCCAGCCGGCGGCGTTGATCACCGCCCAGGGGATGTGGGCGTCGAGGGTGCGGTCGATGGAGTCCTCGTCGGCCAGCGAGAGTTGGGTGCGGTCGGTGAGCACATAGTCGATGCCGCGCCATTCGCAGGACCGCGCCAGCGCCTTGCCGAGCGTGCCAGTGGCGCCGGCGATCAGCACGGGGCGGCGGGGCCCGGCCGACGCCTGCCATTCGCGGCGGGGTTCGGGGTCCTCGACCGTGCGGAAGACCGGCTTGTGCTGCAGGCGGATGTCGCGCCGCCACCAGCCGGGCGCGGCCAGCACCGGATGCGGATCGGCCAACGGGTTGGCGAGGCTCTTCAACATGGCCGTAATGGCCGTCGGGCGAGGGTCGCCGCAGCGCATGTCGAAGGCGCCGCATTCGTAGTGGCCGTCCGGCCGCGTCAGCAGGCTGTTCCAGTCGTAGGAGCCGAGCAACGACCAGGCCGTCACCGCCTCGATGGCCACGCCGCGCGCCCGCATACGCTGGGCCGTCGCCCAGGCTTCGCCGAACCAGCGCATCTGGTCCTCGCGGGTGCAGCCGTTGTGAGCCTCGGTGACCGCCAGCGGACGGCCGTAGCGAGTCCAGGCTTCCTGCAGCGCGCCTTCCAGACCGGCCGGGCCGGGTTGCAGGACGCGCACGGCCTCGACGTCGGCGAAGCGCATGAAGTCGTTGCCACCCCAGCTGGCGTCTGGATAGCGGTCGAGCCGGTGGTCGAGGAAACGGTCGCTGGTCAGGTAGTGGTTCACGCCCACGACGTCGGGCGGACAGGGATCGTCGGCGATGGCGCGCAGGCGATCCTCCAGCCCGAACCAGCACAGGCGCTCCCACAGGGGATGGCCGGGCGTTACCCCGCCCGCCAGCAGGTCCCACGTCATCCAGCGGCGGTCGTTGTCGAAGCTGGCCTGGTGCGAGACGGCCCGGGTCGACCAGGTGCGCCCCAAGTCTTCCGTCTGGATCAGCCGGGCGGCGGGGTTGACGGCGCGGATTTCGCGCATGGCGAGACGGATGCCGTCGATCTGGTTCATCAATGCCCGCCAGCAGGCCGCCTCGTCCCGGACGTGCGGATACCAAAGACCGTAGAGGGTGGAGAACCGCGCCGTCGTCAGCGGCTCGTTGATGGGCGTCCAGTCGGCGACCGACGGATAGCGCTCGACGACAGCGCGGGCGTATTGCGCCAGCGCAGCGGCGAATCCGTTGTCCAGCAGGTTCGTGTAGGCCGGACCGCTGCCGTGGTGGACGAGACCGACGATGGGCTTTACGCGGAGTTCCGCCAGCCGGTTCAGCCGCTCGTCGCTCCAGCGCCAGTCATGGTCGCCGGGGCGTTCGGGCCCCGTCCGTTCCCACAGGACGGGGTAACGCAGAGCCTTCACGCCCAGATCGGCGAAGAGGTCGAGGTCGGAGAGCCTATCGTGGTGACCGCTGAGAACGGTCTGGTCCATGAAGGCGTCGCCGAGCCGGTTCACCGTGCACTCGTGGCCGCCCCACAGTTCCAGATCGCGCATGCGACGCCCTCACTCGTTACAAACGGACTGCCAACGCCGGGGCAAGCGCGACTGTTCCCCGACTTGCCCCAGGTTAGGGAACCCATCGGCGGCCGTGGTATTACGGCGGCCATGACCACTGCGGATCGTGCGAAAGGGACGGTGCTCGTCACCGGCGGCGCCGGCTACATCGGCGCGCATACGGCCAAGGCGCTGCACGACCGGGGCTGGCGACCGGTCGTCTACGACAATCTCAGCGCGGGGTTCCGCGAGGCGGTGCAGTGGGGCGAGTTCGTCCAGGGCGACATCCGCGACGTGCTGACGCTGCGCCAGGCCATGGAGCACCACGGCGTCAGGGCGGTGATCCATTTCGCCGGGCTGATCGAGGTCGGGCGCTCGGTCGAGCGGCCGGACCTGTTCTGGGACGTGAACGTCGGCGGCACCGCGGCCGTGCTGCAGGCGATGCAGGAGGCGGGCGCGCCGAGGCTCGTCTTATCGTCCACGGCCGCCGTGTATGGCCAGCCGGAGGGCCTGAAGCCCGGCGACGTCCTGACCGAGGACCTGCCCAAGGCGCCGACCAGCCCCTACGGCGACACCAAGCTGGCCTGCGAGCGGATGATCGCCGCCCATTGCCGGGCGTTCGGCCTGACGGCGGTGGCGCTGCGCTACTTCAACGCCTGCGGGGCCGATCCCTCGGGCCTGATCGGCGAGGCGCATGATCCGGAGACGCACCTGATTCCGCTGACCATCCGGGCGGGGCTGGGCCAGGGCAAGCCGCTGACGGTGTTCGGGGACGACTTCGACACGCCCGACGGGACCTGCCTGCGCGACTACATCCACGTGAACGACCTGGCCGACGCCCACGTGGCGGCGCTGGAGGTCGAGCTGGAGGCAGGCCGCTTCGAGGCGGCCAACGTCGGCACGGGCGCGGGCTTCTCGGTGCTGGAGGTGATCAAGGCGACGGAGGCGGTGCTGGGCACGCCGATCCCGCACTCGATCGGCCCGCGCCGCGCGGGCGATCCGGCGACGCTGATCGCCGATCCGTCGAGGGCGAAAGCTCTGCTGTCCTGGACGCCGAAAAGTTCCACGATCGAGCAGATCGTCGCCAGCGCGGCGGCATGGCACCGCGACCAGCGCTACGGCGCGCCCGGGTCAATGCCAGCGAAAGCGGAACAGTCTTCCACAAAGATGCTTGTAGACTAGACTCACTCTACTCAAAATATAACAACTACTATTCTCATAAGTACTAATCAGCCACTACACTGTCGGCCAGGCGACAAAGTAGAGGGCGAGCTTGCTTTGGGAACCCTTTGACCTGTCATGAGTTGTCGCTCGAGTAGCTTTCCTTATTCGGGGTGACAGTCTTGCAAAGCGAGTGGCTTCCTCAACCGCCCGGTCGTTCCGTCGCGTCCATTCCCACCTTGAAGACCCGGGGTCGCGGATCGCGCACCCTCATCTGCTTTTCCCACCTCCGCTGGGACTTCGTGTTCCAGCGCCCGCAGCACCTCATGTCCCGCTTCGCGCGGGATTTTCATGTGGTCTATTGGGAGGAACCCGTCTCCGCGCCGCTTGCCGCCGGCGCCAGCCTGGAGCGCAAGGTGGACGAGGAGAGCGGCGTCACCGTCGTTACGCCCCTGCTGCCCGACGACCTGACCGGCGACGCGCGCGAGGACGCGTTGCGGACCCTGCTCGACGCCTACCTCTCGCATGAGCGGGGTGAGCTGGTCCGTTGGTACTACACCCCCATGATGCTGAAGTTCTCGCGGCATCTGGAGGCGGTGTGCACCGTCTACGACTGCATGGACGAACTGGCGAACTTCAAGTTCGCGCCGCCCGAGTTGACCGAGCTGGAGCGCGAGCTGCTGGGTGTGGCCGACGTCGTCTTCACCGGCGGCTGGAGCCTCTACGAAGCCAAGCAGCACAGCCACGGGAACATCCACCCTTTCCCCTCCAGCGTCGATCGCGCCCACTTCGCGCAGGCGCGCTCGATCACCGCCGAGCCCGGCGACATGGTGCGGCTCCCGCGCCCACGTCTGGGCTTCTACGGCGTCGTCGACGAGCGGATGGACATCGCGCTGCTGGCGGCGATCGCCGACGCGCGGCCCGACTGGCAGCTCTGCATCGTCGGCCCGGTGGTGAAGATCGACCCCGCCGACCTGCCGCACCGTCCCAATATCCACTACCTCGGCGGCAAGAAATACGAGGAGCTGCCGTTCTACCTGGGCGGCTGGGACGTGGCGTTGATGCCCTTCGCCATCAACGAGTCGACCAAGTTCATCAGCCCGACCAAGACGCCGGAGTACCTGGCCGGTGGCCGTCCGGTGGTCTCGACCGCCATCACCGATGTCGTGCGCCACTACGGCGACCTCGAGGGCGTGCGCATCGCCTCCACGGCCGAAGAGTTCGTCGCCGAGTGCGAGAAGGCCCTGAAACTCGCCGCCGAGCGGGGCTCGTGGCTGGAGGCGGTCGACCGGACGCTGGCCGAGCTGTCGTGGGACGCCACCTTCAACCAGATGAAGGACCTCATCGAGGAGGCCATCGACGCTCATTCGGCGCCGGTGATCGCCCTGCCGACCGCGCCGACAGTGCGGCCGTCAACGCGGCGCAAGGCCTTCGACTACCTGATTGTCGGCGGCGGCTTCGCGGGCTCGGTGTTGGCCGAGCGGCTGGCGCGGGGCGCGGGCAAGAAGGTGCTGCTCATCGACCGGCGCCCGCACATCGCCGGCAACGCCTACGACCACAAGGACGCGGCCGGCGTGCTGATCCACAAGTACGGGCCGCACATCTTCCACACCAACTCGAACGACATCGCGAGCTACCTGTCGAAGTTCACCCGCTGGCGGCCCTACGAGCACCGCGTGCTGGCCTGCGTCGACAACCTGCTCGTGCCGATGCCGATCAACAGGACGACGCTGAACGCGCTCTACAGCCTCGACCTAAAGTCGGACGAGGAGGCAGAGACCTTCCTGAAAAGCCGCGCCGAGCCGGTGGCTCAGATCAAGACCTCGGCCGATGTGGTCATCTCCGCCGTCGGTCAGGAGCTCTACGAGAAGTTCTTCCGCGGCTATACGCGCAAGCAGTGGGGCCTGGACCCGTCAGAGCTCGACAAGTCGGTGACCGCGCGGGTGCCCACCCGCACCAACACCGACGACCGCTACTTCCAGGACAGCTTCCAGGCCATGCCGGCCGACGGCTACACGCGGATGTTCGAGAACATGCTCGACCACCCCAACATCGAGACGATGCTGGGCGTCGAGTTCGAGGACGTGCAGGGTGAGCTTGTCTACGACCACCTGATCTACAGCGGCCCGATCGACGAGTACTTCGACCACCGCTACGGCGCTCTGCCCTACCGGTCGCTGGAGTTCCGCCACGAGACTATCGACCGCGAGTGGTTCCAGCCGGTGGCGACGGTGAACTATCCGGACGAGGCTGTGCCCTACACCCGGATCACCGAGTACAAGCACCTGACCGGCCAGACGCACGCCAAGACCTCGATCACCTACGAGTTCCCGCGCGCCGAGGGCGACCCCTATTATCCGATCCCGCGGGCGGAGAACCAGGCGCTCTACAAGAAGTACGAGGCGCTGGCGCTGGACACGAAGAACGTGACGTTCGTGGGCCGGCTGGCCACCTACCGCTACTACAACATGGACCAGGTGGTCGGTCAGGCGCTCGCCACCTACCGCCGGATCATGGAGCGGGAGGGCCGCAGCACGGCCGACGAGGTGCGCTCGAGCTTGGTGGCGGCGAACTAGGCGTCGAGCGGGAAGCCGCCGTCGCGCCAG
>CAMLRH010000171.1 GCA_946482375.1 uncultured Caulobacteraceae bacterium
AAGGTCGCTCATTCGTCGCACCTCGCCCGCGAGCGCTGCTGTGGTCAAGCGGCGCATAAGGGGCTATTGCGCGCGGCGCCATGATCCTGACCCTCTCCTGTCCCGACCAGCCCGGCATCGTCGCGCGGGTGTCCGCCTTCCTGTTCGAGCGCGGCTGTAACATCCTCGACGCCCAGCAGTACGACGACGAGGAAACGGGTCGCTTCTTCATGCGCGTGGTCTTCGACCCGGACGGCGCCGACCGCGACGGGCTTCGGGCCGAGTTCGAGGAGCTGGCGAAGACGCTGAAGATGGACTGGACGATGCGCGACCGGGCGCAGCGCTACCGGGTGATGATCCTGGCTTCCAGCTTCGACCACTGCCTGGCCGATCTACTGTATCGCTGGCGCATCGACGAGCTGCCGATGGAGGTCACGGCGGTGGTGTCGAACCATCCGGCCAAGACCTTCGCCCACGTCGACCTGTCGGACCTGCCTTTCCACCACCTGCCGGTGAGCAAGGACACCAAGCTGGAGCAGGAGGCCGAGCTCTGGAAGCTCGTCCGCGAGACGAAGACCGACATCGTCGTCCTCGCCCGCTACATGCAGGTGCTGTCGGATGGGCTGGCGGCCAAGCTGGAAGGGCGCTGCATCAACATCCACCACTCGTTCCTGCCGGGCTTCAAGGGCGCGAAGCCCTACCACCAGGCCCATGCGCGGGGCGTGAAGGTGATCGGGGCGTCGGCCCACTACGTCACCGGCGAACTCGACGAGGGTCCGATCATCGAACAGGACGTCGAGCGCATCAGCCACCGCGACTCGCCCGAGGACCTGATCCGCAAGGGCCGCGACATCGAACGCCGCGTGCTGGCCAGGGCGCTGCGCTGGCGGCTGGAGGACCGGGTGCTGCTGAACGGCCGGAAGACCGTGGTGTTCACGGATTAACCCGCTCATCCCCGCGAAAGCGGGGACCCAGGTTTGTTATCTCGAACGCGAGGCTTTCATAAAAAGCCTAGGTTCCCGCTTTCGCGGGAATGAGCGGAATGGACGCGGCTAAGCCACGTCGATCAATTCCATGCGGAAGATCAGCACGCTGTTGGGCGGGATGGGACCGGCGCCGCGTTCGCCGTAGCCCTGCTCGGGCGGGACGTAGAGGACCCACTCGTCGCCCGGCTTCATCTGCTGGAGCGCCTCGATCCAGGCCGGGATCAGCCGGTTGACGTTCATCACGGCCGGGGCGCCGCGCTCGTAGGAACTGTCGAACACCTCGCCGCTGAGCAGCTTGCCCTCGTAATGGACCTTGACGAGGCTGCGCTTGGTCGGGCGCTTGCCGCCTTCGGGACCCGACTTCACCACCTCGTACTGCACGCCGGACGGCAGCGTCTGCACGCCGGGCTTCTTGGCGTTTTCGGCGATGAAGGTCTGGCCGGCCGTCAGGTTCTGGGCGGCGTCCTGGCTCGGTTTGCAGGCGGCGAGGGCGAGTGCGAGGGCGGCGATCGCAAGGGTTCTGAGCATTTCTCTCCTTACCCGTCATCCCGGCCGTAGCGAAGCGGAGAGCCGGGACCCAGGTGGTGTGCGACGCTCCTGGGTCCCGGATCGGCCCTTCAGGCCGTCCGGGATGACGTTGATGCTAAACCGCCCTCGGCGGGTAACCGTGGGCGCGAAGGGCGTCCATGATCTCCTTGGTGTGCTGGGCGTCGCGGGTCTCGATCATGATGTCGAACTCCGCGCCCTTGGCCGGCACGTCCAGCGCGAGGCGGTTGTGCGCCACCTCGATGATGTTGCCGCCCATCTCGCCGATTACGCGGCTGACGGTCGCCAGCAGGCCCGGTCGGTCGTCGCCGATGATGCGCAGCGAAACCAGCCGCTGGGCGCGCACCAGTTCGCGCGTCAGCACGGACGCCAGCAGCCGCGTGTCGATGTTGCCGCCGCAGAGGATGAGGCCGCACTTCTTGCCCCGGAACCGCTCCGGATAGGCGAGCAGCGCGCCGAGCGAGGCCGCGCCCGCGCCCTCGGCGATGGTCTTCTCGACGTTGGCGTAGAGCGCGACGCCGCGCTCGATGTAGGGCTCTTCGAGCAGCAGCACGTCGTCGATCAGCGGCCGGGCGATGGCGTAGGTCTTGGTCCCGACCTGCTTGACGGCGATGCCCTCGGCGATGGTCTGGCCGCCGGCCTCGGCGTTCATGCCGCGCATCTTGGCGGTGAACGACGGGTACATGGCCGCCTCGCAGCCGAGGATGCGGATTTCGGGCTTCAGCGCCTTCGCCGCCGTGGCGACGCCGCTGATCAGCCCACCGCCGCCGATCTGGACCGGCAGCACCTCCAGCTCGGGCACATCCTCCAGCATCTCCAGAGCGATGGTGCCCTGGCCGGCCATGACGTCGTAGTCGTCGAAGGGGTGAACGAAGACGAGGCCGCGCTCGTCCTTCAGCTTCATGGCGTGGGCGTAGGCGTCGTCGTAGCCCTCGCCGTGGATGACGACAGTGGCGCCGTGCCCCTCGGTGTGCTGCACCTTCACGAAGGGCGTGCCCCTGGGCATGACGATGGTTACCGGGATGCCGAGCCGCGAGCCGTGGTAGGCGAGCCCGAGCGCATGGTTGCCGGCCGATGACGCGATCACGCCGCGCTTCCGCTCCTCGTCCGAGAGCAGCATCAGCTTGTTCAGCGCGCCGCGCTCCTTGTAGGCGGCGGTGAACTGCAGGTTCTCGAACTTCACCCACACCTCGGCGCCGGTGATCTCCGACAGCGTGCGAGAATGGCGGCACGGCGTGCGTTCGATCTGTCCGGCCAGCCGGTCTGCGGCGGCCCGTATGTCTTCGAGTGAAAGGGTCATGAAAATGGGCAGGTGAAAGGGCGCGGCAAACTAGCCGCGCAAACCCTTACCCGCAATGACTGGTCTTCCCCCTCAGGGGGAAGTGGCCCGAAGGGCCGAAGGGGGCGAGCTGACCTGCCCCCTCACCCGCTTCGCGGGAGCTCCCCCAGCGGGGGAGCATCAGGGCGCGTTTCTCAGCGTCGGACTGTCGAGGTCGAGCTCGGACAGCGGGATGGTCTCCACGCCCGGCAGGACCGGGGCGAGATCGGCCGCGAACAGCTTGGCGTCGCCCGCGATGATGACGCTGGCCTGCGCCGGGTTGAACACCTCGGCGGCGAAGCTTTGCACCTGCGCGGGCGTCACCGCCTCGACCTTGGCCGTGTAGTCCTGCACCTCCGTGAGCGGGATGCCGTAAAGGGCGAGCCCGCCCAGCACTCCGGCCAGCCCGTCGGTGGTGGCGAGCGAGCGGCCGTAGCCTCCGACCAGCACCGACTTGCGGGCGGTCATCTCGTCGGCGGCGGGCGCCTCGGCGGCCATCTTCGCCATCTCCGCCTTGACCAGCGAGACGACCTCGGCGGCGGACTCGTTCTTGGTCTGGGTGGTGGTGGTGAAGGCGCCGGTCAACTGCCGTGCGGTCAGGCTGGAGCTGGCTCCGTAGGAGAGGCCGCGCTTGACCCGGATCTCCTGGTTCAGCCGCGCCGAGTAGCCGCCGCCCAGGATGTTGTTGGCCAGCAGGCCAGCATAGTAGCGCGGGTCGGAGCGGACGATGGCGGTCTTGGCCAGCGTCACCGCCGCCTGGCCGCTCTGGGGCATGTCGATGACCAAGGCGCGGGGGCGCGAGGTCATGTCGGCGGCGGGGACCGGCGGCAGCGGCGTCGTCGGGCGAGCCCAGCCGCCGAAATGCTTCTCGGCAAGCGCGAAGCCCTGCTCGGGCGTGACGTCGCCGGTGATCACTAGGATGGCGTTGTCGGGCCGGTAGTAGGTCTGGTGGAGAGCGACGAGGTCCTCGCGCTTGATCTTCGGCAGCGACGTCGGCGTGCCGCCGGCCACGTGGCCGAAGGCGGAGCCGGCGTAGATCAGCGGCGCGGTGGCGAAGCCCGCCACCGAGCCCGGCCGCTGGAAGGCGACCTGCAGGCCGTCGAGCGACTGGCTGCGGACGCGGTCCAGCTCTTCCGCCGCGAACACGGGATTGCGGGCGACGTCGGCCATCAGGGTCATCGCCGCGTCGAGGTTCTGCAGCATGACGTTGAGGTTCACCGACGAGGACTCCCAGCCCGAGGCGGCGCCGAGGTTGGCGCCGAGCGCCTCGGCCTGGGCGGCGATCTCGGTGGCGCTGCGGGTGGTGGTGCCTTCGGTCAGCAGTTCGGATCCGATCGCGACGGCGCCCGCCAGACCCTGCGGATCGGTCGAGGCGCCGGAGCGCACCGTCAGGTCGGCGGTGACGAGCGGCAGGTCGCTGTCGCGGGCGACGATGACGCGCAGGCCGTTGGCCAGCGTGCGCTCGGCGGGAACCGGCAGCACCGGGTCGATCGGCGCGGCGAGCGCCGGGAAGGCCTCGCGCTCGCCTTCGGGCCGCAGGATGACGCGCGGGCCGGTGTATTTCGTCGAGGCCACCTTCTGGACGATCGGTTGGGCGACATCGACGGCGCCGGCCGCCTTCTGCGTCTCGTCGAGGTAGTGGATGATCACTGCGCGGTCGTCGCGCAGGTAGGTCCGCGCCACGCGCTGGACGTCGGCCGTGGTGACGGCCTGCAGTTCGGCGATGCCGGTGTTGGCCTTGGCGGGGTCGCCTTCCAGCACCAGCGCGGCGCCCAGCGCGAAGCCGCGGCCGTCGATGGTTTCGCGCTCGCGGATGGCGTTGGCGACGAGTTCGTTCTTGGCCTCGGCGAGCTCGGCGGCGCTGACGGGCGCATCGCGCAGGCGGGCGATCTCGGCGCGCAGCGCGGCCTCGCCCTCGGCGACGGTCTTGCCGCTGGCCAGGATGGCGCCGGCGTAGACAAGGCCCGGCTGGGCGTTGGGCTCGGCGTCGGAGAAGATGTCGGCGGCGACCTGCTGCTCGTAGACGAGGCTGTTGTAGAGGCGCGACGACTTGCCGGTGGTCAGGATGCCGTCGAGGACGCGCAGGGCCGGCGCGTCCGGGTGGGTCGCCGGCACGCCCAGCCAGGTCATGGCGATGCCAGGCAGCGGCACGTTCGGACCGTAGGCGGTGACGGTCTTCGCCGCCGTGCGGGCGGGCTCTACCGCGGTCACCTTCGGCAACGCGGCCGTCGGACGCTTGATCGGCGCGAAGTACTTGTCGACCCAGGCGTCGAGCTGGGCCTGGTCGAAGTTGCCGACGACGATCAGGGCGGCGTTGTCGGGCCGGTAGTAGGTCTGGTGGAAGGCCAGCACGTCGTCGATGGTCGCGGCGTCCAGCTCATCCAGCGAGCCGATACCGGGGCGCTTGTAGGGGTGGGTGGTGAACGAGGCCTGCGGAATGGCGAAGCGGAAGAACCGGCCGTAGGGGTCGGCCAGAACCCGCTGGCGCAGCTCCTCCTTCACGACGTCGCGCTCGGACTTGAAGACGGCGTCGTCGACGACCAGCGAGCCCAGCCGCTGGGACTCGGCCCACAGCAGCCGCTCCAGGTGGTTGGCCGGTACGACCTCGTAGTAGGCGGTCATGTCATCGGCGGTGAAGGCGTTGTTGAAGCCGCCGGCGTCCTCGGTCAGCCGGTCGAGGGTCTCGGCCGGCATGTCGCGCGTCGCCTTGAACATCAGGTGCTCGAAGAGGTGGGCGAAACCCGAGCGCCCCATCGGGTCGTCCTTGGCGCCGACGCCGTACCACACCTGCACCGAGACGTTGGGGGTCGCCCGGTCGAGCGAGGAGAACACCTTCAGCCCGTTGGCGAGCGTGCGCTCCTGGAAGGCGATGGGGGGAACCGCCGCGGCGGGGGCCTGGGCGAAAGCGGCGGGGGCGAAGGCGGTGGTGAGCACCAGCGCCGCGGCGGCGGCGCGCAAGAGACGGGGGATCATGGACGCTCCGGACATGGGACCGGCGCGACCCTATCACCGGTGACGAGGGCCGAAAGTTACAGTCCTGTCATCCAGGTCAGGCGTGGGCGCGGTTCTTCACCAGATCATCGACGACCGAGGGGTCCGCCAGCGTCGTGGTGTCGCCGAGGTTGCCGACGTCATTCTCGGCGATCTTGCGCAGGATGCGGCGCATGATCTTGCCCGAGCGGGTCTTGGGCAGGC
>CAMLRH010000172.1 GCA_946482375.1 uncultured Caulobacteraceae bacterium
CGCGCGTGGTCGCCGCCATGTCCGGCGGGGTGGACTCCACCGTCACCGCCGCGCTGCTCGCGCGCGCGGGCTATGACGTGGTGGGCGTGACGCTGCAACTCTACGACCATGGCGCGGCGATCCAGAAGAAGGGCGCCTGCTGCGCCGGGCAGGACATCCACGACGCGCGGATGGCGGCCGAAGCCATCGGCATCCCGCACTACGTCCTCGACTACGAAAGCCGCTTCCGCGAACAGGTGATCGAGGACTTCGCCGACGCCTATCTGCGCGGCGAGACGCCCATTCCCTGCATCCGATGCAACCAGACGGTGAAGTTCCGCGATCTCCTGGACGTCGCCCGCGACCTCGGCGCGGCGGCCATGGCGACGGGTCACTATGTCCGCCGCGAGGTCGGCAAGGCGCCCGAACTGCACCGCGCCGCCGATCCGGCGCGCGACCAGAGCTACTTCCTGTTCGCCACCACGGCCGAGCAGCTGGACTACCTGCGCTTTCCGCTGGGCGGCCTCCCGAAGCCGGAGGTTCGTCGTGTCGCCGCCGAGATGGGTCTCGCCATCGCCGACAAGCCGGACAGCCAGGACATCTGCTTCGTGCCGGAGGGCCGCTACACCACGGTCATCGACCGCCTGCGCCCGCATGGCGCCGAGCCCGGCGACATCGTCCACCTCGACGGCCGGGTGCTCGGCCGCCACGAGGGCGTGACCCGCTACACCGTCGGCCAGCGGCGGGGCCTGAACGTCGCCGTCGGCGATCCGCTGTTTGTGGTCCGCATCGACGCCGACGCCCGCCAGGTCATCGTCGGCCCCCGCGAGGCGCTGCTGACGCAAGCCCTGACGCTCAAGGAAACGAACTGGCTGGGCGACGAGCCCACGCTGGAAGCGGCCGCCGACGCCGGACGGCCGGTGCTGGCGCGCGTCCGTTCAACCCGCGAACCGGCGCCCGGCAAGCTCGGCATGGTGGAAGGCGTCCCCGGCGTCGTCTTCGTTGCGCCGGAAGAAGGCGTCGCCCCCGGTCAGGCTTGTGTCCTCTACGCCCCCGAAGCGCCGAGCCGCGTGCTCGGCGGCGGGTTTATCGCAGAGACGCGGCGCGCCTACTGATCCTTCTCCCGCAAGGGGAGAAGGGACGTTAAGCCACCTTCACCTTGGCCAGCGCCTCACCGACGGTGGGGGCGGCGATGGGCTTTTCTTCCATGACGAGGTCGCGGCCGTGCGGGGCCTCGCCGCAGCAGCCGCAGACCATCTGCGGGCTGAACTCGTGGTCGCCGTGCATGAAGCGGACGGGGCCGCCCTCGTCGCCGTAGACGTGGGCGTCGCCCCAGGCGGCCATGGTCAGCAGCACGGGCGACAGCGCGCGGCCCTTGGAGGTTAGCACATACTCGCTGCGCGGCGGGCGTTCGGAATAGAGGCGGGTCTCGAAGACGCCGTGCTCGACCAGGCTCTTCAGCCGGGCGGCCAGCACGTTGCGGGCCACGCCCAGCCGCTCTTGCCACTGTTCGAAGCGGCGGACTCCCCTAAAGGCGTCGCGCAGGATCAGGAGCGTCCACGGATCGCCGACCACCTCAAGGGTGGCGGCGATGGAGCAGCTCTCCTTCGAATAGTCGGCGGTGCGGCCCATGAGAGGAAGGTGAGGGTTCCGCTAAGGGAAAGCAAGTTGTCTTTGCGGACCTAGTCCTTCTTGCCGCCGCCCTTGTCGCCGCCGTTACCCTTGCCGGCGCCGCCCTTTTGGTCGCCACCGCCCTTGCGGTCGTTGCCGTTCGCGGTCTTGCGCTCATTGCCGCCACCCTTCGGGTTGTCGGCCTGAGCGCGTTTGGCCTGGCCCTGCGAGAGGTCGGCGCGCTTCTGCGGCTTCACCTCGTCGCGTTTCTCGGCGCGGTCCACCTTGGGCCCGCCGCGCTTATCGTCGGCGCGGTCGACGCGAACGACCTTGCGGTCGTCATCACGGTCGACGCGGGCGATGCGCACGGTTTTGCGATCATCGTCGCGGTTGACGAACTTCAGGTCCTTCGGACGGCTGGCCTTGAGCCGGGCTTTCCAGGCGGCGTGGGCCTCGTCGCGCAGCTCCTTGCGGGCCCGGACTTCGGCCAGCCGCTGGATGGCCACCGGCGAGCGGTTCGCGCCCGGGATCCAGGTCGAACGCCAGCCGTCGTTGTCGTCGATGTCGCGCACCAGCACCACGCGCTGGGCGTCCCAGACGTCGCGCGTCAGCGGCTGCAGCGCAGTGACCAGAGCGGCCTCATAGAGGTTGTCGGCGCGGTAGAGGTAGCGGCTGACCACCGGCGCCTGTTGCATCAGCACCGGCTCGCCGAGCACACGGCCGTAGGGGTCGTAGACCGACACCAGCCGCCCGTCGTCGAAGGCGTAGGCGTACTGCGGGTCGCGGATGAAGTACGGGTACTCGTATCCGGGCTGGTAGTAGTACTCGCGCTGGCCGCCGCCCACGAGCGCCTCGACGATCCGGGTGATGGCGAAGTTGGTCAGGGTGTCGGTCAGGCTGGTCTGCTGCTGCGGGTAAGGCTGGGTCCAGACCAGCGGCGTCGCGCCCGAGTAATTGAAGTAGCTCGGCGGCTGATTGTAGTAGGCCTGGTTCATGTCATAGGCGTCGTTCCAGTAGTCGTAGGCGACCGGCTGGGGCGCATAATAGACGGGGACCGGCGCGGGAGCCGGCGGCAGGTCGGCGTAGGCCGGCGCCAGCAGGATGTCGAACGGAGCGCCGGCGGTCATTTCCGCCTGGTCTTGGCCTTGGGGGGTGCGGTCGAGCTTGCAGGCGCCAAGCGAAAGCGCCGCGACGCCCAGCAGAAGGTATGCGCGCATAGCGGTGTTCTCCGTGGTTTCGGGCTCTTGAACGCTTAACCAAGCTTCACGGTTCGCGCCCGCCTTGCGTGACCGAGGGTCAGGGGTCACATCAGACTCTGAGAACAGGAGCCTGTCATGTCCGCCGATCCCGTCGTCATCGCCTCTTTCGCCCGCACCCCGATGGGCGGCTTCCAGGGCGCGCTGTCGGGCGCCAAGGCGACCGAGTTGGGCGCGACGGCGGTAAAGGCGGCGCTGGAGCGCGCGGGCGTCGACGGCTCGGCGGTCGAGCAGATTTTCATGGGCTGCGTGTTGCCCGCCGGCCTCGGCCAGGCCCCGGCCCGTCAGGCGGCGCTGGGCGCGGGCCTGCCGCTGTCGGTGGAGGCCACCACGGTCAACAAGATGTGCGGCTCGGGCATGCAGGCCGCGATCATGGCGCACGACGCGCTGGCGGCGGGCTCGGCCGATATCATCGTGGCGGGCGGCATGGAGAGCATGACCAACGCCCCCTACCTCCTCGCCAAGCACCGCGGCGGCGCGCGCATCGGCCACGACACCATTTCCGACAGCATGTACCTGGACGGGCTGGAGGATGCCTATACGCCGGGCAAGCTGATGGGCGCCTTCGCCGAGGACGCGGCGCGGTCCTATCAGTTCACCCGCGACGACCAGGACGCCTACGCCATCCGCAGCCTCGAGCGCGCCAGGGCGGCCGTGGAGGGCGGCGCCTTCAAAGCCGAGATCACCCCCGTGACGGTGAAGACCCGCAAGGGCGAGGAGCAGGTCACCTCCGACGAACAGCCGCTGAAGGCGGACCCGTCGAAGATTCCGACCCTGAAGCCAGCCTTCGCCAAGGACGGCACGATCACGGCGGCCAACGCCTCCTCGATCAGCGACGGCGCCGCTGCGCTCGTCATGACCCGCGCCTCCGTCGCGGAGAAGCTCGGCCTGACGGTGGTGGCCAAGGTGGTCTCCCACGCCGCCCACGCCCACGAGCCCGGCCTGTTCACCACCGCGCCCGTGCCGGCGATGAACAAGGCGCTGGAGAAGGCGGGCTGGAGCGTCGACGGCGTCGACCTGTTCGAGGTCAACGAGGCCTTCGCGGTGGTGGCGATGATCGCTCAGCGCGAACTCGGCATCGACGGCGACAGGCTGAACGTCAACGGCGGCGCCTGCGCGCTTGGCCACCCCATCGGCGCGTCGGGCGCCCGCATCCTCGCCACCCTGCTCGCGGCGCTTCAGGCGCGCGGCGGCAAGCGTGGGCTTGCCAGCCTCTGCATCGGCGGCGGCGAGGCGACGGCGATGGCCGTGGAACTGGTCTGAGGCCGCGCGGGTATTACGCACGCCATGTCGAATATCACCGACAACGAAGCCCGCAGCCGCTTCGAACTCGAAGAGGAGGGCATGACCGCTTACGCCGATTACCGCCGCGACGGCGAGCGCCTCTACATCGACTATGTCTTCGCCCCAGTGCCCTTGAGGGGAAAGGGGACCTCCGACCGGCTGATGCATGGCGTGGCCGCCGCGGCTCGCGAGGAGGGCCAGCGGATCATCCCGATCTGCGGCCATGCGGCGACCTGGCTGCGCCGGCACCGCGAGTACGCCGACCTGCTCGGCTGAATTCGAACAAGCGTTTACAGCCTGCCCCGGACTGATACCGTTCGCTCCAAAGAGGGAGGACGGCATGGGCTTTGCGCAATACGCCGACTACGACGGCCTTGGACTGGCCGAGCTGGTCCGCAAGAAGGACGTCACGCCCGCCGAGCTGGTCGAGGCCGCCATCGAGCGGATCGAGCGCCATAACCCCACCCTCAACGCGGTCGTCCACAAGGCCTACGACGAGGCGCGTGCGACCGCCGGGGCGGAGCTGCCCGACGGCCCGTTCAAGGGCGTGCCCTTCCTGATCAAGGACCTCGGCCAGCGGGTGAAGGGCTGGCCGCGCACCTCAGGCTCCAACTTCGCGCAGGTCGCCGCCGACGAGGACGACACCGAACTGGTGAGGCGCTACCGCGCCGCCGGAGTGGTGCTGGTCGGCAAGACCAACACGCCGGAATTCGGCATTCCGGGCGTGACGACCTCGGCCCGGCTCGGGCCCTGCTCCAACCCTTGGAACCCGGCCCACATTTCCGGCGGCTCGTCGGGCGGCGCCGCCTCGGCGACGGCGGCGGGGATCGTGCCGCTGGCGCATGCGTCGGACGGCCTGGGCTCGATCCGCATCCCGGCGGCCTGCTGTGGGCTCGTGGGCCTGAAGACCACCCGCGACCGCAACCCCAACGGCGGCGAGGACTACGACCGCGCCATCGGCTTCTCGGTCGACCACGTGGTCAGCCGCACCGTCCGCGACAGCGCCGCCATGCTCGACGCTACCGGCTATCCCGAGCCCGCCAGCCCCTACGCCCATCCCGCCAAGGACGGCCCCTACCTCGCCGAGGTCGAGCGCTCGCCAGGGAAGCTCCGCATCTTCTTCTCGGCCGAGACGCCGAACGGCAAACCCATCGACGACGAGGTGCTGACCCGGCTGCACGACACCGCCGATACGCTGCGTGCGCTGGGTCACGAGGTCATCGAACAGGGCCTCGGCATCGACTACCGCACGACCTACCGCGCTCAGGCGCTGGTCTCGGCTTCCAACTTCGCTGCGGGCTTAAGCCGCTGGATCGAGAAGCTCGGCCGCGAGCCGGGCGAGGGCGAGATCGAGAACCTGGCACGGCGCGGCTGGATGGCCGGGCGGCAGATCACCGGCGAGCAGGCCATGTGGGGCTGGCAGCAGCTACGGCTGGCCAACCGCCAGATCCTCGCCAACTTCGAGAACTTCGACGTCTATCTGACGCCGGTGCTCGGCACGGCCCCGCCCCGGCACGAGTTCCTCGACACCCTGACCGACGACCTGCGCAGCTTCGACAAGGCGCAGTCGAAGACCTTCCCCTTCACCCCGCCGTTCAACTTCACCGGCCAGCCCTCGATGTCGCTCCCGCTGCACATGAGCGAGGGCGGCCTGCCCATCGCGATGATGTTCACGGCCCGCTACGCCGACGAGGCGACGCTGTTTAGGCTGGCGGGGCAGCTGGAAAAGGAGCTGCCCTGGAAGGACCGGCGGCCGCAGGTGTGGGACTGACGCACAACCAACCCCCGTCATCCTAGGCCGTGTGCCTAGGAT
>CAMLRH010000173.1 GCA_946482375.1 uncultured Caulobacteraceae bacterium
GGCGTCGACGTCTTCTTCGTCATCTCCGGCTTCATCATGTGGCGGACGACGTCGGGGACAGGTGTCCGGTCTCTGGCCTTCCTTAAGAAGCGCGCCATCCGCATCGTGCCACTCTACTGGCTGGTTACGATCGGGCTGGTGATCGCGGCCCTGCTCGCGCCGGACCGGTTCAAGGATGTCGAGCCGACGCCCTGGCACGTCTTCGCCTCGCTGGCCTTCATCCAGCACCTCAATCCCATGGGCACGCCGTTCCCGATCCTGCCGGTCGGCTGGACGCTGAACTACGAGGCGGTCTTCTACCTGATCTTCGCGGGCGCCCTCATGGTTCCGCTGCGCCAGCGGGCCATGGCCATCACCCTGGTGCTGGGCGCCATGACCTGGGCCGGTTTCCTCTATCCGCCCGCCTACATCATGCTGCTGAACCCGCTGCTGCTGGAGTTCGCGGCCGGCATGTGGCTGGCGCGGTTCATGGAGGAGGGGCTGGTCCCCGGCCGCCAGGTGGGCTGGGCGCTCCTGTTCTGCGGCCTCTCGGCGTTCGTGTCCCTGGCTGTCGTCGGCATCGAGTGGGACCTCTGGCGCCCGCTGTTCTGGGGCATTCCGGCCTTCCTGCTGGTGATGGGCCTGACGGTGGTGGAGCGCGACGGCGGCCTGCCGGAAATCCCGCTCCTCAGGACGCTCGGCGACGCCTCCTACGCCATCTACCTGACCCACACCCTGACCATGGGCGCGGTGGCCTACCACTTCGGCCTCTGGGGCACGCCCTGGTTCGCGCCCATCGCCTTCATCCTCGGCGTGTCGGTGGGCTGGCTGGTCTGGAAGCTGATCGAGGTCCCGGTGCTGAACCGTCTGCGCACCCCTTCCCCTCGAGGGGGAAGGGGCGGGGGTAGGGGTGTAGCCGCTGAGTTGGGGTGAGAGGCACAAATGGGCGCAGAGCCTCACTCGCACTCGCTTTCACCACCCAGCTTACACCCCCATCCCCGACCCTTCCCCCCTCGAGGGGGAAGGGAGTTGCTTCCCCCGAGGAACGGTATTCATACTGCCGTTTGAACCGCCTTCAGAGCGGCGTTGGGATCAGGGAGCGTTCGATGGGCATGCGTCTATTCGGGGCCATTGCGGCTGCCGTCCTGCTGGTGGCGGGCTGCAATCAGGCGAGCACGAGCGGCGTCGATGGCGCGCGGATCACCAACGCCGACGCCACGCCGGGCGAATGGCTGAGCCACGGCCGCACCTACTCCGAGCAGCGCTACAGCCCGCTCGACAAGGTCAACCGCCAGAACGTCAGCCAGCTGAACCTGGCCTGGAGTTTCGACCTGCCCGAAGAGCGCGGCATCGAGGCGACGCCGCTGGTGGCCGACGGGGTGATGTACACGACCAGCTCCTGGTCGGTGGTCCGCGCCTTCGACGCGAAGACCGGCAAGCTCCTCTGGACCTACGATCCGCAGGTGCCCCGCGCGACGGGCGTGAAGGCCTGCTGCGACAGCGTCAACCGCGGCGTCGCGCTCTGGAAAGGCAAGGTCTACGTCGGCACGCTGGACGGCCGGCTGGAGGCGCTGGACGCCAAGACCGGCAAGCGGCTGTGGTCGCAGGTCACCGTCGACCAGTCGAAACCCTACACGATCACGGGCGCGCCCAGGGTCATCAAGGACAAGGTCCTGATCGGCAACGGCGGCGCCGAACTGGGCGTGCGCGGCTACATCAGCGCCTACGACGCCAACACCGGCAAGATGCTGTGGCGCTTCTACACGGTGCCAAGCAAGAACCAGAAGGACAACGCGGCCTCCGACGGCGTGCTCGAGAAGATGCGCGCGACCTGGCCGGGCGCGGACTTCGAGGCGGGCGGTGGCGGCACGGTCTGGGATTCCATGGCCTACGACCCCGCGCTCGACATGCTCTACATCGGCGTCGGCAACGGCTCGCCCTGGAACCGCGACATCCGCTCACCGGGTGGCGGCGACAACCTGTTCCTGTCTTCGATCGTGGCCCTGAAGCCCGACACCGGCCAGTACGTCTGGCACTTCCAGACGACGCCGGGCGAAAGCTGGGACTACACCGCGACCCAGCACCTGATCCTCGCCGACCTGAACGTGAAAGGTCAGGTCCGCAAGGTCATCATGCAGGCGCCGAAGAACGGCTTCTTCTATGTCATCGACCGCGCGACCGGGCAGTTCATCAGCGGCAAGAACTACGTGCCGATGACCTGGGCCAGCGGCCTCGACGCGGCCGGTCGGCCGATCGAGACGCCGGGCGCGCGCTACGAAAAGACGATGGCCCTGGCGGCGCCGGGACCGCTGGGCGGCCACAACTGGCAGCCGATGGCCTTCAGCCCGCAGACCAACCTCGTCTACATCCCGGCGCAGGAGATCCCGTTCCCCTACATGCAGCCGGGCGGCGCGGCGAAGAACTACAAGTACCGCGCCGGCGCCTGGAACATCGGCGTCGATACGCTGATCTCGGCGCTGCCTGACGACGAGGCGCAGCTGAAGGCGATCCGCGCCTCGCTGAAGGGCCGCCTGATCGCCTGGGACCCGGTCACCCAGACGGAACGCTGGTCGGTGCAGTATGAAGGCCCGTGGAACGGCGGCGTGCTGGCGACGGCCGGCGGGCTGGTCTTCCAGGGCAACGCCACGGGTGAGTTCGCCGCCTTCGACGCCGCCAACGGCAAGAAGCTGTGGTCCTTCCCAACCCAGACCGGCGTGGTCGCCCCGCCAATGACCTACGAGATCGACGGCGAGCAGTACGTGGCCCTGATGGCCGGCTGGGGCGGCGCCTTCTCGACGACGGCGGGCGCGGGGGTCGATCCGCGCTCCAATGGCGTGCGTCGTCTGCTGGTCTTCAAGCTGAACGGCCAGGCGAAGTTGCCTGAACCGCCGGCTTCGGTGCCACGGGAGTTCACCGACCTGCCTCCAGTGTCGGGCACGCCGGCCGACGTCGAAGCCGGCAAGCTCGCCTTCCACGCCAACTGCTCGGTCTGTCACGGCGCGAGCGCGGTTTCGCAGTTCTCGATCCCCGACCTGCGCTACTCGCCGATCACCCACGACGCCGAGGCCTGGAAGGCCGTGGTCATAGACGGCGAGCGCAAGGAGCAGGGCATGGTCTCCTTCGCCGCCTACATGAGCCCGAAGGAGGCCGAGCAGGCGCGGCAGTACGTGCTGTCGGTGGCCAATGCCCAGAAGGCGAGGATGGCGGCGGCGGCGGGGGCGCCGTAAACGGGCGCGATGCCCGTCGATCTGCCGCCCACCGTAGACACCGTCGTCGTAGAGGCGGCGCGCCTGCCGCCCTCGCCGACGGACCGCGCCTTCGCCATCGTCACGGTGGAAGGCGAGGCGATCGCCACGGCGCCGCGCCTTGATGAGGCGCTGATGGCGACGCCCGGCGTGCAGCTGTTCCGGCGGACCTCGTCCAACGCCTCCAACCCGACGACGCAGGGGATAAGCGTCCGCTCCATCGCCGGATCGGGCGCCAGCCGCACCTTGGTGACGCTCGAAGGCGTCCCGCAGAACGACCCCTTCGGCGGCTGGGTCATCTGGTCAGGCCTGCCGCCCACCGGCATTGAACAGGCGCGCATCGTGCGCGGGGCCGGGGCTGGGCCCTACGGCGCCGGGGCTCTGACCGGGACCATCCAACTCGCTGAGCGCACGACCGTGCCGAGAGACGGCGAGTACGAGGCCTATGCGGGGGAACGTGGGCTGCTCGGCTATCAGGCGGCGCGGGCCCTGGGCGATCTCTTCATCACCACCTCGCGAGAGACCAGCGACGGCTGGATTCCGGTGCGCGAGGATGACCGCACGGGCTTCGACCGGCCGCTCTTCTTCAACGCGCAGTCGGGCGCCATCCGCTGGACGCCGCAGTTCGGGGGCGGGGGCCTCGCTGTCCGTCTCTCCGGCTATCAGGAATCCCGTGGCGCTGGCCAACTTGGCGGCAATTCGCGGGCGACCGGCGCGCAGCTGTCGGCGACGCTCGCCGACACCTCACCGGGCATCGGCACGGGCTGGCGGCTGCAGGGCTGGGTCAAACGCTCGGACCTCGAGAACCGCTCGGCCAGCCGCGTCACCGGGGCCGTCACCAACGAGCAATACGCAACGCCGAGCTGGGGCGCCGGCTTCAACGCCGCCCTGCGCCGCGACCTTCCCGCCAGTGGCTGGGAGCTGGGCGCCGACGCCCGCTGGTCGGAGGGTGAGACGCGCGAGCGCTTCGGCGGCGGTCTCGCCGGTAACCGCATCAGCGGCGGCGCTCAGTCCGTCGCCGGGGTCTATGCCGAGGGCTATCGTAACGCGGGCGCCTGGCTGTTGACGGGGGGGCTGAGGATCGACCGCTGGTCGACGTTCGACGGCCATCGCGACCAGTTCTTCATCGCTCCCGCCAGCGAGCGCATGGAGGATCGCGACGGCTGGGTCCCCACCGCGCGTCTCGGCGCCCGACGCGAGATCGGCGAGAGCTACCTGCGCGGCGCAGCCTACGCCGGTTTCAGGGCCCCGACGCTCAACGAACTCTACCGCTCCTTCTTCGCCAACGGCGTGACCACCCGCGCCAACGCCGCCCTGGAGCCCGAGCGGCTCTATGGCGTCGAGCTGGGCGCGGGCGGCGAGGGGCGTCTGAGCTGGAGCGCTACCGCCTTTCACAACCGCCTGACCGACGCCATCGCCAACGTCACCATCGCGCCCGCCACCCGCGAGCGGCAGAACGCGGGGACCATCGAGGCGACGGGCGTCGAGGCCGAACTGGCCTACGACCCCGCCGAGACGGTGAACCTGCGGCTGGCGGGCGGCTACACCCATGCGCGGGTGGAGGGCAGCGACCTGCGCCCCGCCCAGACGCCGGAACTGACGCTGTCGGGGACGGTCAGCTGGCGTCCTGTCGACCCGGTCACCCTGCGCCTCACCCTGCGCCACGAGGGCGGGCGCTTCGAGGACGATCTCAACGAGACGAAGCTGGCGGGCTTTACGGAGCTTGGCCTGCGCGGCGACTGGCAGGTCACGCGCGCCGTCATCGTCTACGGCCAGGTCGAGAACCTCACCGACGAGGAGGTCCAGACCGGCATCTCCGCCGGGGCCGAACTCTTCGACCAGCCGCGCACGGTCCGCGCCGGGCTGGTCTGGCGGCCTTAACGGCCCTGCGTCCTTCGACACGGCGCTAGGCGCCTGCTCAGGATGACTAACTCAGAAGTAGTCATGGTGAGCAGCGCCCAAGGCGCGTGTCGAACCACGCACCTAGTCCGTCCCGTTCATCCGCTCGAGCATCATGCTCAGCGCCACGTCCAGGCAGGCGATGCGCACCCGCGCCCGGCCGATGTCGCCGAAGTGCTCCTCGCGATGTTTGACGGCGCGGCCTGAGCGGGCGCTGGCGAAATGGACCAGCCCGGCCTCCTGACCGCGCTTCTTCGAGCCCTCGGCGTAGCCGGTGATCGCCACCGCCACGGCGCCTTTGGAGCGTCCCAGCGCGCCCTCGGCCATAGCCACGGCCGTCTCTTTCGACACCGCCGTATGCCGGCTCAACGTCTCCATCGGGACGCCGAGCAGCTCGTGCTTGGACTCATCGGTGTAGGTGACGAAGCCCCGGTCGAAGGCGTGCGACGAGCCAGGGATGTCGGTGAGCAGCGAGGCCAGCAAGCCGCCGGTGCAGCTCTCGGCCGTCACCAGCATCAGCCCGCGTTCGCAGGCCTCCTGCAGCACCTGCTTGGCGAGGGTGTCGAGCGCTGGAGGCAGCGCGGGGTCTAAAGCTTCCGCCACGCCGCCTCCTTCACCTCGTTATTGGACCATCTGTCCGTTAACGCGGGTCAGCTGACCCATGAGCTCTTCCTTGCGGCTGGCCATCTGCATGCCCAGCGCTTCCATATCCATCTCGGTCTTTCGGGTGGCGGGGAAGTATTCCTTCTCCTCCTCCTCGACGTGGTGCTCGATCATTTCCGACAGCACCTTGACCTT
>CAMLRH010000174.1 GCA_946482375.1 uncultured Caulobacteraceae bacterium
GAACTTCTCCTTCGCCGCGAACAGCCCGACGTAGGGCCCGCCGAAGTTCAGGCCATTGCCGATCGACTGACCCTCGGCGACGGCGATGTCGGCGCCCATCTCGCCCGGCGATTTGATGAGGCCGTAGGACACCGCCTCGGTCGTCACCACGATCAGGAGCGCGCCGGCCTTCTGGGCGGCCTCAGCGATCTTCGAGACGTCGGTCACCGTGCCGAAGACGTTCGGCGTCTGCACCACCACGCAGGCGGTGTTCTCGTCGATGGCGTCGAGCACGTCGGCCTCGCCGTCGATGGCTGGTGGCATGACCACCAGGTCGACTCCCGCCACATGCGCCAGCGTCCGGGTCGTGTGGGCGTAGTGCGGGTGTACCCCGCCCGACATCACCGCCCGGCCGCGCCGCGTCACCCGCTGGGCCATCATCACCGCTTCGGCGCAGGCGGTGGAGCCGTCGTACATGGAGGCGTTGGCCACCTCCATGCCGGTCAGCGCCGCGACCTGGGTCTGGAACTCGAAGAGGACCTGCAGCGTGCCCTGCGCGATCTCGGGCTGGTAGGGCGTGTAGCTGGTCAGGAACTCCGAGCGCTGGATGATGTGGTCCACCGTCGCCGGCACGTGATGGCGATAGGCGCCGGCGCCGCAGAAGAACGGTCCCGACCCAGCGGTGCGGTTACGCGCGGCCATCGCCGCCATCTCCCGCTCGACCTCTAGCTCACCGGCGTACATCGGCAGGTCGACCGTCCCGTCGCGGCGGGCGGCGGGCGGCACATCGACGAAGAGGTCGTCGATCGACTTCGCGCCGATGACGCCCAGCATCTCGGTGCGGTCGGCGGGGGTAAGCGGCAGGTAACGCATCTACAGGGTGCTCAGATATTGCTCGTAAGCGGCGCGATCCATCAGTCCTTCGACCTGGGCCGGATCGGACACCTTCAACTTGGCGAACCAGCCGCCGGCCTCGGGCACGGCGTTGACGGTCTCCGGCGCGTCGGAGAGTTCCGCGTTCGCCTCGACCACTTCGCCGGAGATCGGGGCGTAGACGTCGGAGGCCGCCTTGACGCTTTCGACCACCGCGAGGCCGTCACCCTGGTTCACGGCCTTGCCGACTTCGGGGACCTCGACGAACACCACGTCGCCCAGCTGCTCGGCCGCATAAGCCGTGATGCCGACGGTGGCGATGTCGCCATCGAGCGAGACCCACTCATGATCCTTGGTGAAGCGCATCGGTGGAATCCTCCTCAGACCTTGCGGACGTAGCGATGGGGAACGAACGGCATCGGCGTGACCTCGCAGGCTTGCGCCTTGCCGCGGACGATCACCTTCAACTTCGAGCCGTGGGCGGCGTGTTCCGGCGGCACGTAGCCCATGGCGATGGGCGCGTTCAGCGTGGGCGCGAAACCGCCGCTAGTGACGCGGCCGATGACGGCGCCAGATTCGTCGGCGATCTCGGCGCCTTCGCGAGCCGGAGCGCCTTCCAGAACCTTTAAGCCGACGCGAACGCGGACGGGCTCCTCGGCCAGCTCCTGCATGATGCGGTAGGCGCCGGGAAAGTCGCCGGCGTCGCGGCGCTTCTTGGAGACGGCAAACGACAGCCCTGCCTCGACCGGGCTCGTCGTCTCGTCGATGTCGTGGCCGTAGAGCGGCAGGCCTGCTTCGAGCCTAAGCGAGTCCCGTGCGCCGAGCCCGATGGGCCGCACGCGCTCGTCGCCCAGCAGCGTGTTCCACACCCGCTCGGCCTCGGCCGCCGGCACTGAAATCTCGTAGCCGTCCTCGCCGGTGTAGCCCGAGCGCGAAACGATGGCGTCGCAGCCGAAGGCGGTTACCCGGACGGCGTCCATGAAGGCCATGCCCGCCGCTTCCGGCGCATGCGTCGCCAGAACCGCCACGGCTTCCGGCCCCTGCAGCGCCAAGAGCGCCCGGTCCTCCAGCCGCTCGATCTGCACCTGCCCGGCCAGCTCGTTGTCGATGACCTTGAAGTCGTTGTCCTTGCAGGCGCCGTTGACGACCACGAACAGGCCGTCGTCGTCGGGACGCGCGGCCATCAGGTCGTCGATGATGCCGCCCTTCTTGTTGAGCAGGAGGGAGTAGCGCTGACGGCCGGGCTGAAGCCCGATGAAGTCGCCCGGCGTAATCTCCTCGAACGCCGACAGCGGCGAGACTCCGCGCAGCCGGCCCTGTCCCATGTGCGAGACGTCGAACAGGCCCGCGTGCGCACGGGTCCATAGGTGCTCCTTCAGCACGCCGTCCCTGTACTGCACCGGCATCGAGTAGCCCGCGAACGGCACCATCCGCGCGCCAGCGGCGACATGCGCGTCGTAGAGCGGCGTCTTCTTCAGGGCTTCGTCGGACAAGGACGTCTCCGCGGGCTGATGGTCCGGCGCGGGCAGAGTCTGAGTCCCTGCTCACGCGCCCCCGCTGTCTCGAAGCCTGAGAGATTCCGGGAGGCTGGCTCCCTTGCTCCTTCGGCGAGCTCCGCTATTCGCGGCGCTGCTTTCCAGCGTTCATCAGCCCTCGCGGTCCTTTTGCCTGAGCGTTTCCGGGGCGGTTGCGCCTTCGGCTCCGGGGAATCGTCCCGGTCTCTCCCGCGAGAGGTGCTTCGTGTGTGCTGGAGGCGCCGCGGAGAGTCAATGCGCGGAATGGGCCTGTCATCGCAGGCTTGCCTCGCTATCTTTGGCGTACCCCCACCCCCGACCGCCGGAGGCCCATGCCGCATCACACCCCCCTGATCGCCACAATTGTCGCTGGCCTCGGCATCGCCTTCATCTTCGGCGCGCTGGCCCAGCGGTTCCGGATTTCCCCCCTCGTCGGCTACCTGCTGGCGGGCGTCGTGGTTGGTCCCTTCACACCGGGCTACGTCGCCGACCAGCCGCTGGCGACCGAACTCGCCGAGATCGGCGTCATCCTGCTGATGTTCGGGGTCGGGCTGCATTTCTCCCTGAAGGAACTGCTGTCGGTTCGCGCCATCGCGATTCCGGGGGCCGCGGTGCAGATGGCGGTCGCGACCCTGCTGGGTATGGGGCTGGCCCACTTCCTTGGCTGGTCGCTGGTGTCGGGGTTCGTCTTCGGTCTGTCGCTATCGGTCGCCTCGACCGTGGTGCTGCTCAGGGCGCTACAGGAACGCCGTATCGTCCAGACCGACCGCGGGCACATCGCCGTCGGCTGGTTGATCGTCGAAGACCTAGCGATGGTGTTGGCGCTGGTCCTGCTGCCCGCGCTGGCCGGGGCGATGACCGCCGACGGCGCCGACCCGATGAAGGCGCTGGTTATCCCGCTCGGCCTGACAGCGGCCAAGGTCGCAGCCTTCGTGGCGGTCATGCTGATCGTAGGGCGGCGGGTCATCCCGTGGGTGCTGCACTATGTGGCGCATACCGGGTCGCGCGAGCTGTTCCGACTGGCGGTGCTTTCCATAGCGCTGGGTGTCGCGTTCGGCGCCGCCAGCCTTTTCGGAGTCTCGCTGGCGCTCGGCGCCTTCTTCGCGGGCATGATCCTGTCCGAATCCGAACTCAGTCAGCGGGCGGCGGAAGAAACGCTGCCGCTGCGAGACGCCTTCGCGGTGCTGTTCTTCGTCTCCGTCGGTATGCTGTTCAACCCGGCGGTGGTGATCGAAAATCCACTGCCGCTGCTCGCCACCGTCGCCATCATCGTCTTCGGCAAGTCGGTGGCCGCCTTCGCCATCGTGAAGCTGTTCCGCCACTCGACGCTGACGGCGCTGACCGTCGCCGCCAGCCTGGCGCAGATCGGCGAGTTCTCCTTCATCCTGGCCGGCCTTGGCGTCGGGCTGAACCTGCTGCCGCCGGAAGGCCGCGATCTGATCCTCGCCAGCGCGATCATCTCCATTGTTCTGAACCCGTTGGTCTTCGCCGCGGCCGCCTGGGTTGCGAAACCGAAGCCGACACCCATCGACGAAACCGCGCCATCTCCCGCCAACGACCTCTTCCCGACCAAGCTGACGGAGCACAACGTCCTCGTCGGCTTCGGCCGCGTCGGCAGCGTCGTCGCCAACGGGCTGGAGGTGGCCGACCAGCCGTTTCTGGTCATCGAGGACCGCTCAGACGCCTGCACGCGGGCGAAGACGCTGGGCTACGAGGTGATCTCCGGCACGGCGGCCGACATTCGCGTTTTATCGGCCGCGCGGATCGTCGACGCCAAGCGTCTGTTCGTCGCCGTCCCCGACGGCTTCGAGGCCGGCCAGATCGTTGAGCAGGCGCGACGCATCAACCCCGAGCTCGAGATCATCGCCCGCGCCCATTCGACCGAGGAGCACGACCACTTGCTCGCCCACGGCGCCGACGAGGCCATCATGGCCGAGCATGAGATCGCAGCCGCCATGCTGGCGCGGGTGCTGGCGCGAGCGAAGAAGGCCCGGGCCGAGGCCGGCGAACCTGAGCCGGAAACGCGGCTGATTCTCGACGACGCCCAGCACGCTATCGTCGACGCCATCCGCGAACTCGGTGTGGGGCCGGGCGAAGCCGTGTCACCGGAAGCGCTGATCAAGAACGCCGTTCAGCACGGGCTCTGCGACGAGGAAAGGCTGACCAAGGCGATTGACGCGCTGCGTCAGCACGAGTGGCTGCTCGACCTTGGCGATGGGCGCGTGACGCCCTCGAAGCTCTGCTACCTGGCGGCCGGACAGGTCTAGGCCGCGACCTCCGCGGACGGTTCGTCCAGCGACGGCTGCTCCAGTTCGGACGCATGCGCCAGCCAACTTTCGGCGAGGTCGGTGAAGGAGCTGCGGATCTCGGGGTGCGAGCAGCTCTCGGCGATCTCCATGGCGGCCATTGCGCGGATGACCGCGTCGCGAGTGGTGATGTTCGGCATGACGCGGTGTCCTCCCTGTCCCGGCCTCGGAAACGCGAGAAGAGCACGACGGTTCAGAATGGTTAAGCTAGCTCGCGGAAAGGTGATCCGCAGCCTACATCCCTTCCGGCGTTTCGATGCCGAGCAGGTCCAGCGCCAGCTCCAGCTGGGCGAGCGTGGCGCTGGCCAGCGACAGGCGTGAGGCGCGGGTCTCGCCGTCGGGCGCCTGCAGGATCGGGCAAGCCGCGTAGAACTTCGAGAAGGCCTGGGCGAGCCGATAGGCGTGGTCGGCGATGACGTTCGGGGCCTTCTTGTCGTAGGCCTCGGCCAGCGCCGCCTCGAAGGCGTCGAGCAGCAGGGCGAGATCGCGCTCGGCGGCTTCGCGCACGACGATGCGGCCGGCTTCCACGCCCAATTCTTGCGCCCTGCGCAGCAGGCTCTTCACCCGCACCGCCTGGTAGAGCAGGTAGGGCCCGGTCTTGCCCTCGAAGCTGGAGAAACGCTCGAGGTCGAAGACGTAGGACGTGCCACGGTAGTTGGAGAGGTCGGCGAATTTCAGCGCCGCCACCGCCACCTTGTGGGCCGTCGCCTCGAACCTCTCAGCCGGAAACTCGGCGCCCAGCCCGGCCTCGCGCAGCCGCTCGCGAGCCTTGGCGCGGGTCATCTCGATCAGGTCGTGCAGCTTCAGGACGCCGCCCTCGCGGGTCTTGAAGGGCTTGCCGTCCGGCCCATTCATGGTGCCGAAGCCGATGTGCTCCAGGCTGCCCTCTTCGGCGTACCCGGCAAGATAGGCGGCGCGGAACACCTGCTCGAAGTGGTCGGCCTGCCGCTGATCGACGGCATAGAGGATCAGGTGCGGATCGAACTCGCGCCGCCGATCCAGAATGGTGGCGAGGTCGGTCGTGCCGTACATCGCCGAACCTTCCGAAGAGACCACCAGCAGCGGTGGCAACTCGCGCTTGTCGCCCTCACGCGCCACTCGCACGATAAGGGCGCCCTGGTCCTCGACGAGCAGCCCCTTGGCGTTCAACTCCTCGATCATGCCCGGGATCAGTGGATCGGCGTCGCTCTCGCCTTTCCACAGGTCGAAGTCGACGCCGAGCGCATGGAA
>CAMLRH010000175.1 GCA_946482375.1 uncultured Caulobacteraceae bacterium
CGGTGGCCTGGAAGAAGTCCTTGTCGGTCGGCTGCCAGTTGACGTTGGCGCGTCCACCGGCGGACCAGCCGGAGCGGTCGTTCACGAAACCGAGCCGCGAGGCGTCGATCTCGCGCCACGAAAGCGTGGTCGAGGCGTTGTAGGTCAGCTTCGGCGTCAGGCGCCCATTGGCGACCAGCTCCAGCCCGCCGCTGCGGCTTTCGCCGAGGTTTTCCTTGGTCGTCAGCAGGACGCCGCCGCCGAGGTCGCGGACCACGTCGGTGACGCCGTTCTCGCTCTGCCGGTAGAAGGCCGTGGCGTTGTAGAAGGTCTGGCCCTTCCGGTACTCCCAGCCCGCCTCGATCGAGTGGGTCTCCTCCGGCTCCAAGAAGGGGTTGCCCTCCCGATAGCTGAACGGGTCGATGTAGATCCGGTAGGGGTTGAGGTCGTTGGCGCGAGGCCGCCTCACGCGGTGGCTGTAGCTGGCGCGGAGCGTGTTGTTCTCGTCGAGTTCATAGCCCAGGTGCAGCGAGGGATAGGCGCGGAAGTAGTCGTTCTGCCGCGTCAGCCCTGAGGTGACCTGGTTGATGTCGATGTCGACCTGCTCCAGCCGCAGGCCGGCCTGCACGGTGAAGTCGCCAAACGGCCGCTCGTAGGTCCCGTACACCGAGTGGATCTGCTGGTCGTAGAGGAAGCGGTTGGTCAGCGCCGGATCGACCACGGTCGAGGCCGCTGTCGGACCGCGTGCGCCGCGGTTGTCGTAGTCGTTCTCGTCCAGCTCGAACTCGTAGCCGACGCGCAGCTTGGCGTCGTCGGGCAGCGGCCGGGCGTATTCGGCCTTGAGGTTGGTCTCGACCTGGCCGGTCTCGTTGCGGGTGTCCTCGAACTCATCGGGCGCCGTGGGGACCTGCTCGGTGCGGGCGAAGCGAGCGGTGCGTTCGCCTTCCGACCACTCGCGGCTGAGGTCGATGGTCAGTTCGTGATCGAGCCCGGAAAAGCTGCGGCGATAGCCGGCCGACAGCTCCGTGCCCGAGCGTTCGAAAGCCTGCTCGCCCACACGGCGATAGGCGCCGTCGTCGCCCTCGCGAACCTCGGTGGCGTTGGACGACATGCTCATGCCGCGGTGGCGGACCTCGCCGGTCAGCTGGGTCCTGGAGTCGAGGTTGTATTCGATGCTGGCGCGCGCGTTCTTGCCTTCGCGCTCGCTGTCGCCCGAGGAGACGGTGCGGCTTTGAAGCCATTCGTCGCCGACCAGCCGTTCGCGCTCGGTCGTCGAACCGCTCTCGCTTTCGTGGTGGCGGATGCCCACGTCGCCGGAGAGCGTCAGCTTCTCGGAATTGTAGGCGCCGCTGACGCCGCCGCTGTAGCCGCCGTCGGTGCCGATACTGGCGCGCACGCTGCCGGTCGTTCCGGGCTTGCGGCTCTTCTTGGTGATCAGGTTGATGACGCCGCCCGAGCCCTCCGGGCTGAACGCCGCCGAGGGGTTGGTCATCACCTCGACGCGGTCGATCTGGTCGGCCGGCATCTGCATCAGGGCGTCGCCCCGGCCCTCGCCCTTGAACATGCCCGAGGGCCGCCCGTCGATCATGATGGTGACGCTCTGGTCGCCGCGCAGTGACACGTTCCCCTCCACGTCGACCTCGACCGAGGGCACGTTGCGCAGCGCATCGGCGATGGATCCCGTCTGCGCCTGCAGGTCGTTCGTCACCGAGTAGCTCTTGCGGTCGATGGAGCTGCGGTACGCCTGCGGCGTCGCCGTGACCGTGACGCCCTCCACAGTGTTCGGCTGGGCAGGCGGAGCCTGCCCCTGGGCGAAAGCGGCGGCGGGAACAAGCACCGCGACGGCGGCGAACAGGGCGGTCTTGAAGGTCACGGATACGCTCACGGGGGTTGCTGGCCTGCCCATTCAACAAGGCAGGGTTTCCAGCGTGTGACAGCCCTGAAACGCTCCGTGGCCACAAAAAGAACGAGGCGACGGTGGGGACCGCCGCCTCAAGTGTATCCGGTTCAGAGGGGACCGAAGCCGGAGGGCAAGACCCTAACCGCCGAAGCCGACGGAAAGCTTGAAGTAGGGGCCGTCTATCGTGCGGTCGTAGGACCTGTGCTCCTCGAACCCACCGTCGATGGCGTCGAAGTAGCGTTCCCAGCGATAGCCGGCGCCGACCATGAAGCGGTCGATCTCGTAGGATAGCCCAAGGCTGACCGACGCCGTCGGCACGGTGGAGGACTCGGAGCGTGAAATCGGCTCGTGAGGCGTCACGTCCACGTCGATCGGGCCGTCGGGATCGGCGAGCCCGATGATGGCGATGGGACCGGTTTCGAAGGAACTCACCTTTTCCGAACCGGTGATCGCTGTTTCCTGATCGCCGAACAGCACGCCGCCGGTAACCGACCAGTCGATATCGAGGCGCCCGAGTTCGTCACCGCCAAGCAACGGGTAGGACGCTTCCCAGGACGCCGTCGGACCCACGCCGCTGAACTCTCGCTGGGCCTGGAACGCGCCGTCGTAGCGGGTGTGCGGGGTCGCGGGACCGAAGAAGAAGCCCTCCTCCAGTTCCCAGTCCGGCATTCCGCGGAAGACGGCATCGGTGGTCGATTCGAAGGCGGCGTGACGCAGGCCAACACTCACGGATGACCGGCGCAACCCGCCGAAGCCAAGGTCCCGTCCAACCATGAAATCAATCAGCGTGTGCTCCTCTCGATCGGTGATCCGGCCATCCGCGTGGTTGGTCATCGAGATGTCGTTCAGGATCGAATACTTGGGCATGTCGCAGAGGGCGGCGTAGTAGCCGGACACCGCGCAGACCGGGTCGGTGCTCCATTCGGCGTGAAGCCAGGGACTGCCGTTGGTCTTGCCTATGCGCACGCCGCCGGTAACCTTCCACGGACCATTGCCCGGCCGGTAGGTCAGCTTGACGTCCCGTCCGTCGCCCCAGTCGAGGTCGTCCTGCTGCGGCGCCTCGAAGACATCGAGCGGCGATGGGAAGGCGTCGATGAAGTCCGGCTTCAGCGACTCGGTGGGCGGATCCTGTCGCTGCACCTGGCCGCCCAGTTCGACCGTCAGCGGGAACGGCCCCTGGCGGCGCCCGCCCAGGGAGGCCCACGGCAGGTCGCCGGTCCAGTTCTTCGTGACCCGCAGGCCGTAGAGACGAGGCTCGGTCAGGAAGACGTTGGTGGTCAAGCCGGTGTCGTCGGAGTTGAGGAAGGCGCCGGTGATGGCTGTCTCGTCAGTGACGTTCTTGACGTACGCCATGACGTTCCAGCCGGCCTCTTCGTTGGTGAAGATCGCCGCCAGGTTCATCGTGAAGTATTCGTCGAGCCGGCTGTATTCGTGGTCGTTGAAGACGCGCCACCAGCTTTCCGCCTGCCAGTGCAGGTCGGTGTGCAGCGTCGCCAGCCAGTCGCCCGGCAACGGAACGCTGTAGTCAGCCGTGATCGTGGCGGTCCACTGCGGCGCGTTCGGCAGCTCGTTGCCGCCCAGCGGCTTGGCGATACCTTCGCCGTTGTTGTTGCCGTAGTCGAGGGTCGGATCCCAGCCCGGATAGCCCGGGTGGCTGCTGAGGTTGTTGAACTGGATGCCCGGAAACTCCGACACGCCAGGAACCGCGCCCGGTTGCGTCAGGTCCACATAGGGGCCGTGCGTGACCGGGTCGTAGTTCTGCAGATAGGCGATCTCGCAACCGCTGGGGCCGCCGCCGCCGACGCCGCCCACCGCGCCGATCGTGCCGTTCGGATTGACGACGACGAAGGTGGGCAGGATGCAGCTGGAGGCAAAGGTGGGGAACGGCCGCACCAGGATCCAGTCGGGGTCGCCCGCGGTGCGGTCCATCAGGTCGATGGCTTCCTCGCCGTCGGCGATGCGCGTCTTCTCGTAACCGCCCTTGAAGCCGAACTTCAGGTTTTCCAGCGGCCGCCAGTCGGCCTCGAATTCGACGCCCCAAACCGTCGCATCGAAATTGCGGTTGAACGCCGAACGGTCGACGATTTCCGAAACCTGGTAGCCTTTGTAGTCGTAGTAGAAGGCCGCCAGGTTCAGGACCACCCGCCCGTCGCCGAAGGTGTTCTTGGAGCCGACTTCGAAAGCGTCGACGAACTCCGGATCGAAGGTCTTCGGCCGCGTCAGGGATTCCTCGGCGTTCAGCTCCGCCGTCCCCGGCTCGGCGTAGAATTCCCGCACGTAACCCGGAGGATTGGACCCGCCGGCCTTATAGCCATGGGCATAGGAGGCGTACACCATCGTCTCGTCGGTGAAGGCCAGCTCCGGCTTCCAGTCGACGGTCAGGCGACCGGTCGGTTCGCGCCATTCCTGCTCGATCACCTCAGCGACGGGATAGCCGACTGAGCGCGACGCCAGGACCCAGGTGGGAACCCGGGGCGCTTCCTTCTTGTCGACCGTCCAGCGCAGGCCGGCGGTCACCTTCAGGGTCTCGCTGAGTTTGTAGTAGGCTTCCCCGAACACCGCATAGCTGATCAGCTTGTAGGGGTTCTTCGAGAGGAAGTAGTTGTGACCCTCGTCGTTCAGGTTGTTGATCGGATTGGGGTCCATGTAGACGCTGGCCTGCACCGGGAAGACACCGTTGGGGTCGCCCTGGAGGTAGCCGTTGATCATGAAATCGACGTTGTCGGTCTCACCGACGATATAGTCGCCATAGGTATTGAACGGCGGCCCGGCGGCCGCGATCAGGCTGATCGAGTTGAAGAAGACATAGTATTTGTCTTCGCTGTCGGCCCGCAGCCAGTTGGCGCCGAGGCTGAAGTTGAACGGGCCGTCGAAGTCTGACGCCAGCCGGAACTCCTGACTGAACTGCGTCGCCTTGGCGGTTGAGATGTCGACCGCCATGAGCCGGTCCGAGCATCCCAGCTGCGGGTCGCAGAAGGTGTAGTGCGGGCCAAGGTCGGTCCTGAGCACGCCTCGCGCGATCCACTCGGGCAACGCGCTGGACGTCCCGCCCCAGGCGCCCGGCGCGGTGTTGAAGCGGTTGAAGTCCTGGAACGAGTAGACGAGGTCGCGGCCGTAGGCGGTTTCCGAGCTGAGCGTCAGGGTGTCGCTGAGGTCGATGCTGACCTGCAGCTCGCCGATATCGGCCTTGGCGCGGTAGTCGGGGTCGATCGTCGACTGGATGACCCGCAGATCTTCCGGCTGGTCGTTGGTCTCCGAGATGACATGCGGATCGGAGCTGTTGACCACGCTGACGTACGGGTCGGTGAGCGCGGCCGGAAGGCCCACCGCTCCCAGCGGCAGGTAGTAGGGCAACATGATGCCGTTCGGTCGCTGGAACGAGTCCATGGCGTAGAGGGAATTGCGCTTGCAGCCCTGGCTCAGCGCGCCCTGCACGCCCGCGAACAGCAGGGTCTGGCCACCCGCCGTGCTGGTGTCGAAGTAGTTGGTGATCTCCACGCCGCCGACGTTGGTGACGACATCCTTCTTGCAGAGCTGCTTGCCCGAGCGCAGGCGGTCGTCGTCCTCCTCGAAGTGCTCCCAGATCAGGTTGATGTCGATGGCGTCGGTCGGGGCGACGCGCAGAGACACCCGGGTCGACCACAGGTCGCGGCCGTCGATCTGCTCGCCGCTCAGCTCGTTGGTGGCGTAGCCCTCGCGCTTGGTCCAGGCGCCGGCGATGCGCACGGCGACCTTGTCCTCGACGAGCGGGATGTTGACCATCCCCTCGAGACGCGAGGAATTGAAGTTCGACGCATCGCCCGACACCTTGGCCTCGGCCGTAAACCTCGGCTTTTGCGAGATGATGTTGACCACGCCCGCCGTCGCGTTGCGGCCATACAGCGTTCCTTGAGGCCCACGCAGCACCTCGACCCGCTGGAGGTCGTAGAATTCCTGCTCGAAGAAGCGGTTACGGATGAACGGCGTGTTGTT
>CAMLRH010000176.1 GCA_946482375.1 uncultured Caulobacteraceae bacterium
ATATTTCTCCAGACGGCCGCTACCTCTATTACAGCCGCGACGTCACGCCGGGCCGATCCAGTGCTGCGGCTGAAGCGGTCGCCGGCGGTGATAATTTCCCCGTTCAGCCACGCCAGCGGCGTCTACACGCTCCTGTACGCCCTCTATCAGGCGCGGCCGCTAGTCCTTCTCGAGCGCTTCACTGTCGAGGGATGGGTCGACGCCGTGGTCAGGCATCGTCCCCGTTCGGCGAGCCTGGTCCCCACCATGGTCCGGATGATGCTGGAGTCGGATACGCCGCGCGACGCGCTCTCCAGCCTGCTCGCCATCCACACCGGCACGGCGCCGCTCGATCCCGAGGAGCAGGACGAGTTCGAGGCCCGTTTTGGCGTGCCCATCCTGGTCGAGTATGGGGCGGCCGAGTTCATCGGCGGCGTTGCCGGTTGGTCGCTCGCCGATTACCGGCGCTTCCGAGCGGTCAAGCGGGGAAGCGCCGGCCGCCCGCGGGCGGACGTCCAATTGCGCACCGTCGATCCCGAGACCGGAGCTGTTCTGACCCCGGGCGAGGTCGGCCTGCTGGAGTTGCGGGCAGCCCGTTTCGGCCCGGGCTGGACCCGCACGACGGACCTCGCTTCGCTTGATGAGGACGGCTTTCTCTACATCCATGGCCGTTCGGACGACGCTATCAACCGGGGCGGATTCAAGATCCTCCCGGAGGAGGTCGCCGCCGTCCTGCGTTTGCATCCGAACGTCGGCGACGCGGCTGTCATCGGCGTACCCGATGCGCGGCTTGGGCGGGTGCCGGTTGCGCTGATCGAGGCGCACGGCGCGCGCGTGCCGGCGAAGGATCTCGAGGACTTCGCCCGTGAGCGGCTGGCCGCCTACCAGGTGCCGGTCGAGTTTCGCTACGTCGAGGCCCTGCCTCGCACCACCACCCTGAAGGTCAGTCGGCCACAGCTGCGAAGCCTTCTGGGCATCTGAAAAAGAGAAGAACGCATGGCTTACGAAACCATCCTCGTCGAGGTGAGCGACGGCGTCGCCACGGTGACGCTGAACCGGCCGGACCGGATGAACAGCTTCAACCACACCATGACGCGCGAGTTCCGGCGTCTGTGGCTGGAGGTGCGCGATGACCCGGAGGTCCGGGTGATTGTCCTGCGGGCGCCGCCTGGGAAGGCGTTCAGCACCGGCGTCGACGTCAAGGAGGGTTGGCGCTTGCCCGGCGAACGATCTCAGCCCTTCGCCATGGACGACCCCGGCGAGTGGCTGGGCCCCAAGAGCAACAAGGTGTGGAAGCCCGTTATCCTTGCCGTCTCCGGCATGCTGGCCGGCGGCGCCTTCTACTGGCTGAACGAGGCGGACATCGTCATCTGCTCGGAAGAGGCGACCTTCTTCGACCCGCACGTGACCTTCGGCATGGTCGCGGCCGTCGAGCCCACCGGCCTGATGGGCCGCATTAACCTCGGCCAGATTCAGCGCATGGCCCTCCTGGGTAACGACGAACGCATCAGCTCGGCTACGGCGTTGCAAATGGGTCTGGTGACCGAAGTCACCACCCTCGACGCCTTATGGGGCCGCGCGGCTGAACTCGCCGCTCTGGTCGCCGCCAAGCACACGATCGCCATCCAGGGCACGGTTCGCGCGATCTGGGAGGCGCTTGGGCAGCCGCGCGCCATCGCGGTCGCCAACGCCCTGAAATACACCCAGCTCGGAAACCCGATCAGCACCGCCGAAGTCAGCCGCGCGGGCATCAAGACCCCTCCATGGACGCTACGCTAATGAACGATGTTGTCGCCGAAGCGCCGGTGCTGCTCTCCGAGCGGCGCGGCCGGATCGCCCTGATTACCCTCAACCGGCCCGACAGGCTGAACGCCTTGTCGGGCGAGTTGCACGAGGCGCTGATCGGAGCGCTCACAGAAGCCGCCGAGGACGAGGCCGTCGGCGCCGTGGTGCTCACCGGCGCTGGACGGGCGTTCTGCTCGGGCGGGGACCTCGGGTCCAACCGCGCCGGCATGACGCTGGAAAAGCGCGCTGACGATCTGATCCACCACTCGGAATCGGCGCGGCTGCTTCACGGCATGCCCAAGCCGACGATCGCGATGATAAACGGGGCGGCGGCGGGCGCCGGCTTGACCTTCGCCCTCGCGTGCGATCTCCGGATCGCTTCGCGCAAAGCGGTCCTGACCACGGCCTACGCCAAGGTGGCGCTGTCCGGCGACTACGGCGTCAGCTATTTCCTCACCCGGCTGGTCGGACCGGCCAAGGCGCGAGAGTTGCTCTTCCTCAGCGACAAGCTGGATGCGGAGGAGGCGCTGCGGGTCGGCCTCGTCAATCGGGTAGAGGACGAGGAGCGTCTGCTGGAGATGACGATGGCTCTCGCCGAGCGGCTGGCCGACGGTCCCGGCGTCGCCTTCCGCTACATGAAGCAGAACCTGATCTTGGCTGAAACCGAGGCCCTGGGGCCGGTGCTTGAGCGCGAGGCTTACAATATGGCCCGCTGCGGACGCACGGGCGACGCTGCCGAGGCGGGGGCCGCATTTCGGGAGAAGCGTTCGCCGGTCTTCCTGTCCCGTTAGGTCGCTCAGGCTACTGCATGAGATGGCGGCTGGACGCCTTCACGCGCAAACTGCTCGGCCAGCTTCCAGAACCACTCTACCGGCGCCGAGTGCACGCCGGGCTTGCGCAGGAGGTAGAGCCGGCTGGCTATGGGAAAGCCGGTGAGGGGGCGCAGCACCATATCGGGAAAGCCATCGTTGGGTTCCCGCACCTGGTCCGACCATCGGTGCAGGATGGTGGACAGCCGCCGCCGGGCGGCAAATCGCAACTGCGTGCCGTAGTGCGGTTCATTGGACTCGATCAGCTCCGCGCCGGCTTCCCGGAACGGATCGTACCAGGCCTGCACATAGGCGGCGCCGATATAGTGGGGGAAGATGGCGATCCGGACGCCGCGCACGTCGCCCGGTCCGATCTGTGACAGCCTCGCCAGGGGGCATTCCTCGGGGATCGCCAGCACGGGGCTGCTGGTGCAAAGCAGCACGCTTTCCAGTCCTCGCCCGTCGAACGGCGCGGCCGCGAGGGTCAGGTCGAGCTTGTCCTGGCGGAGGTGTTCGACCAGCCGCGGAGTGTAGCCATCCTCGATATCGATGCGCAGTGACGGATGGCGCGCCGAGAACTCGTCAATGAGGGCGACGCGGCGCGGCACCTCGCGCGAGAAGCTGGGTGATCCAAGACTGATCTTCGACCTGGCCCCGCTTCTGAGGCGCCACACCGTCTGATCGAGCTGCTGCATCGCCTGCTGGAGATTGCGCGCCTCTTCCAGGAATCGGACGCCCTCGTCCGTCAGTCGCACATTATGAGGTTTGCGGATGAACAGCGTGAAGCCGAGCTGTTCTTCCAGCCGCTTGATCAGCAACGATAGCCGGGGTTGCGAGACGCTGAGCTTCTCGGCCGCCTTCGTAAAAGACAACTTTTCCGCCACGGCGATAAACGGCTTCAACAGTCTTACGTCGATGCTCATGACCCGCGCCTGATCTGCTGCCGACCTTCACCATAATCGTTCCGATATGAAGGGCCGACACATCATTCATGACAGCAATTGCCCCGTCTCCGTACCGTGAGGGGCGGTCCGGACGATCCTATCCCTTTGAATTTGCGGGGCTCAAGCAGTGTTTTGCCCGCATTCAGGACGGATCGTCCCGGCCGGGCGGCGCGCATAGACGCGACCGCGCATCACAGATGACCGCTTTGCAAGCGGCGGAACGGGGTAGGAAACATGGGCGATCGAAATCTGATAGCGTTGCTGTGTGGCGGAGTCGCGATGACCGCGCTGGCGCCTGGCCAGGCGTTCGCCCAGGAAGGCGCCGCTCCGACGGTGGACGAGGTCGTCGTCACCGCGCGCAAGGTTACAGAGAACATCCAGGAAGTGCCGATCTCGATGTCGGCGGTGGACGGGGAAAAGCTGGATCGCGCCAGGCTGTCGACCGTCGAAGCGCTCAACAACATCGCGCCGAACGTCAAGATCTTCAAAACCGTCAACAACTCGAGCGCATTCGCGGTCTACATCCGCGGGGTCGGGCGGAACAACGGCAACTTCAACGTCGAATCTCCGGTCGCTCTCTATGTCGATGACGTCATCTACCCCTATCAGGTCGGCCCGGTGGTCGATGTCGGCGGGGTCGATCGGGTGGAAGTGCTGCGCGGGCCGCAAGGCACTCTTTACGGGCGCAACGCCACCAACGGGGCGGTTAAATACATTACGACCCGGCCCAATCTTTCGGACGACAGGTATTCCCTCGCGGTCGCCGTGGGAACTTTCGGTCGCGTCGAGGCGCAGACCAGCGTCAGCGTGCCCCTCATCCAGGACCAGATGGCCGTTAAACTGGACCTCGGCGTCCGCAAATACGACGGCTATCTCTTCGACATCGTCTCGCAGGATCGTGTCAACGGGACGAACTCCTTCTCGGGCCGGATGTCCATGCTCTGGGCTCCCACCGGAAACACCGAGATATACGCCGCGGTCGACGGGACGGTGGCCCGCGATCCGTTGACGCTGAACGTGCCGGTCGTGCTCGACCCGGCGACCAACCAGTTCGTTCCTCGCTACGGCAGCTACTACACGACCGCCCACGCGGCGCCGGAGATCAACGACCTCGACGTGGCCGGCGTCACGGTCCAGGGCCGTTGGGACGCCGGTCCGGCGGTGTTGCGCTCCATCACATCTTATCGGGGCTTCGACCAGAAGTACGCCAACGACTCGCCGGCCCGGCATGATCTGCCCTACACCGGAACGGTCACCGACACGGCGGACTCGACATTTACGCAGGAGTTCCAGGCGACCGGCGGGCTGTTCGACGATCGCATCACCTACGTCGCCGGCCTGTTCTACTTCAACAGCCTGACCAAGGCGACGACGCTGCAGCCGGAAGTGGCCGGCGATCCCACCAACTATACGCGGCAGCTCTCGACCAGCCTTGCGGGCTACTTCGATACGACGATCACGGTGGCGCCCCGGCTGAACGTGTCACTCGGCATTCGTCTGACCGAGGACGAGAAGGAAGTCGCCCAGACCCGGCGGGTCAACGGGGTGCTGCTGTTCTCGAAAGCGGGGACCGAAAGCTGGTCGGCGACGACGCCGCGCGTCAGTGTCGACTACAAGATCACCGACAACATCATGGCCTATGCCAACTGGGGCCGCGGCTTCAAGGCGGGGCAGGTCAACTCGGTGCAGCCCACGTCGCTTGCCGCCGCCGTCGTGTTCGTACCGCCTGAAGAGACGGAGAATACAGAGGTCGGCTTCAAGACCGAATGGTTCGAGCGTCGACTGCGACTGAACGCTGATTACTTCTGGACCTCCTACACAAACCAGACCCAGCCCATCCTCGTCTCGGGCTCGACGCTGCTGGTGTTCTCGGATGCGGAGATCGAAGGGGTCGAAGTCGAGCTGAACGCCCGACCGTTCCCGGCCTGGTCTATCGCCATCAACGCGGGGACGCTGACCAGTCAATACGTCAACGTGAACCTCAGCCACCCTGTCTTCGCGCTGGCGGACAAGACGTTGCAGCATGCGCCGGAGCTGACCTACCGGATAGCCACGGACTACACTTTCGATGGTCTGTTCGGCGGCGCGCTGACGGTGGGCGGCGATTACGACTACGTCAGCAAGACCTACCAGTGCCTGAACCACGCGCCCGTCTGCGTCATGGACGAGTACGACGTGATGGGCGCTTTCGCGACCTATTCCTTCCCCGGTGACCGCTTCCAGGTGACGCTGGCGGGCACCAACATCACCGGCACTGAGTACTTCAAGCTCGGATCGACCAACGTCATCGACGACCCCGACGGGGTGGTGGCGACCGTCCCG
>CAMLRH010000177.1 GCA_946482375.1 uncultured Caulobacteraceae bacterium
TCCGTCACCCATGACCTTCGCTGAGGGCATACGCGCGCGTCTGCGCCAGATCGCCAGAGCTGCTCGTCACCATGACGAGCGGTGGGTCGGCTGCTTCCTGGCCATGGTCGTCAGCGCCGGCCTGGGCCTGGTGATCGAAGACGCCGCCGCCCAGGTTCGCCTGGGCGGCCTGGCGACGAAGGTGGCGGCCGCTGTCCCCGTGCAGCTGACCAGCAATCCGCGCCCGGTGACGCTCGTCTGGGAAGGCGAGGATATCGACGGCGACGGCGCCGAGGACTTCGTCAATCCCACCGGCGGGAACATGCGCGGCTTCGACGCCTATGGGTACGGTCACTTCGGCGCCTCGCGCGACGGCGGGACGCGCGATCACAAGGGCGTCGACTATCGCGCCACCGCCGGCCAGCCGGTGAAGGCGCCGATATCCGGCTACGTCACCAAGATCGGCACGGCCTACAGCTCCAGCCCCGAGTACAAGTACGTCGAAATCCGCAACCCGGCGCTGCGCTACGAGGCGCGGGTCTTCTACGTCGATCCGGACGTCAGCGTGGGCGACAGCGTCCACCTGGGCGACCTCATCGGCACGGTGCGCTCGCTGAAGCTGAAGTACGGCGACGCCATGACCGACCACGTCCACCTGGAGCTCACTGGCCCCAGCGGCGTGAAGTTCGACGCGACCAAGGTGCTTCACGCCCACGTTGAGGTGGCCGGCAGCGCGGAGTAAGCTTGGCGGCAGGTCGGGACTGCCCGCGAGGCTACAGATGCGCCGCTCTTTCCCGTCCCTCCTTCTCGCCGCCCTTGTTCTGTCAGCCTGCAGCTCCGGCCCGGCGCTGCCGCCCGAGGCCACGGTGGGGCCGGACCCCACGCTCGTCGAGCCGAGGCAAGGCTTCTTACCCACCCTGAAGATCGCGCCCGCCAGGGGCTGGCCGAGGGGCGAGGCGCCCGATCCGGCCGCCGGACTGGCGGTCAACGCCTTTGCCAGCGGCCTCGATCATCCGCGCTGGCTGCATGTGCTGCCCAACGGCGACGTGCTGGTGGCCGAAAGCGCCGGGCCGGCCTCGAAGCCGAAGGGCCTGAAGGAATGGATCGCGGCGAACGTGATGAAGCAGGCGGGATCGGCCGTGCCCAGCGCCAACCGCATCACCCTGCTGCGCGACGCCGACGGCGATGGCGTGGCCGAGCAGCGCTCGGCGCTGCTGACCGGCCTCAATTCGCCTATCGGGATGGCGTTCGTCGGCGGCTACCTCTACGTCGCCAACACCGATGCGGTGGTGCGCTTCCCCTTCACGGTCGGCCAGACCCGCATCACCGCGCCGGCCGAGCGCGTGCTGGCCCTGAACGCCGTCGCGCCGAACTACCACTGGACCCGCAATCTGATCGCCTCGCCGGGCGGTTCGAAGCTCTACGTCACCGTCGGCTCCAACTCGAACATCGGCGAGAACGGCATGGACACCGAGGACGGCCGCGCGGCCATTCACCAGTTCAATCCCGACGGCACGGGCGCGCGGCTGTTCGCGTCCGGCCTGCGCAACCCCAACGGCCTGGCGTTCGAGCCGACCACGGGCGCGCTGTGGACCACGGTCAACGAGCGTGACGAGATCGGCAACGACCTCGTCCCTGACTACATGACCAGCGTGAAGGACGGAGCCTTCTACGGCTGGCCCTACAGCTACTATGGCCAGCACGTGGACGAGCGGGTGCAGCCGCAGCGCCCCGAACTCGTCGCCCGCGCCATCAAGCCCGACTTTGCGCTGGGCGCGCACACCGCCTCGCTGGGGTTGGCCTTCTACACGGCGGACCTGCTGGCCGCGTACAAGGGCGGCGCCTTCGTTGGCCAGCACGGTTCGTGGAACCGCGATCCGCCGGCGGGCTACAAGGTGATCTACGTGCCGTTCAGCGGCGGCATGCCCTCAGGCCCGACGCAGGACGTGCTGACCGGCTTCCGCAGTCCGGACGGCGACGCTTGGGGACGCCCGGTGGACGTGGCGGTCGATGCGAAGGGCGCGCTGCTGGTCACCGACGATGTCGGCAATGTGGTGTGGAGGGTTACGCCGGCGTCGTCATCCTCGGGCTTGTCCCGAGGACCCGTGCGTGGTGAGCCGACCGGATAGGGCTGTGTTCATGGGTCCCCCGGGCTCGGCCGAATGGCCGACCCGAGGACAGGCTCTGGAAACAAGTCCGACGATGATGCTAGGTGGGGGACACCCCACAATAGCCCCCACGCAGAAACACAAGCGGCTGGTGGTCCGGGTCCATGCGGACCTTGACGATGCGGCCGATGAAGACGCGGTGGTCGCCGGCGTCGAAGGCGTGATGCGTTTCGCATTCGAAGTTGGCCATACAGCCTTCGATCACCGGCGCGCCGGTTCGCCAGATCTCGGTGGCGAGGCCGCCGAAACGGTCGCCGCCCTTCACCGTGAAGCGCCGGGCGATGTCCTGCTGCTCGGCATGCAGCACGTTGACGACGAAGACGCCCGACGCTTCCAGCGCCGGCAGACTGTTCGCGCCCAGGTCCACGCAAATCAGCGCGAGCGGCGGGTCAAGCGACACCGAGGCGAAGGCGTTGGCGGTGAAGCCGACCGGCCTGCCGTCTTCGGTCCGCGTGGTGACCACCGTCACGCCCGTCGTGAAGCAGCCGAAGGCGTCGCGCAGCCGCCGGGCGTCGCGGACGTGATCGGTCCCCAGCTCGAAAGTCACCGCCTTGCTCATCGGGCGAAGGTCTCGCTCAGGATCACCTCCAGCCAGCGCACGTCGGTCTCGTCGAAGGCGGCCTTGCGGTCGGAATCGACGTCGAACACGGCGATCAACGTCCCTGTTCTGTCAAACACCGGGACGACCACCTCGCTCTGCGAGCGGCTGTCACAGGCGATGTGGCCGGGGAAGGCGTCGATATCCTCGACCAGCTGCGTCCGGCCCGTCGCGGCCGCCGTACCGCAGACGCCGCGGCCGAAGGCGATGCGCAGGCAGCCCAGCGTGCCCTGATAGGGACCAACGACCAGCTCCTCGCCATCGACGACATAGAAGCCGGTCCAGAAATAGTGCTCGAAGCTGTTGGCCAGCATCGAGGCCACCGTCGCCATGCGCGCCGTCAGGTTCGGCTCGCCGTCCAGCACCGAGGCGATCTCCGCCGCCACGTCGCGGTAACGCGGCTCTTTCCCCACTGGAAGCTTGCGTTCGTTGAAGGCTTCAGCCATGGCGCACCGATAGGGCGCAGCTTTAGTTGACGCCAGCGTCATCTTTTCAAACGATCGTTTGATCCGTATGGTGCGCGCCTCTTTTCCAACGGCCCGTAGAGGCCGCTCCGGGAGCCTGCCATGAACCTCGATTTCTCACCCGAAGACCTCGCTTTCCGCGATGAGGTTCGGGCCTTCATCGCCGAGAACTATCCCACGCAACTGCGTGGCAAGCAGGACGAGGGCGAGGAACTGTCCAAGGAGGACTTCCTGGCCTGGCACCGCACGCTGGCCAAGAAGGGCTGGGTGGCGCCGGCCTGGCCCTCGCAATATGGCGGCCCGGGCTGGACCTCGACCCAGCGCTACATCTGGTCGGAAGAGCAGGCCCGCGCCGACACCATTCCGATCCTGCCGTTCGGCATCAACATGGTCGGACCGGTGATCTACACCTTCGGCACGCCGGAGCAGAAGGAACGCTTCCTGCCGAAAACCCTGTCGGGCGACATCTGGTGGTGCCAGGGCTACTCCGAGCCCGGCGCCGGCTCCGACCTCGCCTCGCTGAAGACCAAGGCCGAGCGCTTCACCGGCGACGACGGCAAGGAATACTACCTGGTCAACGGCCAGAAGACCTGGACGACGCTGGCCCAGCACGCCGACTGGATCTTCTGCCTCGTCCGCACCGACCCCAACGCCAAGATCCAGGAAGGCATCTCCTTCCTGCTGATCGACATGAAGACGCCGGGCATCACCGTGCGCCCGATCATCACGCTGGGCGGCGAGCACGAGGTCAACGAGGTCTGGCTCGAGAACGTCAAGGTGCCGGTCGAGAACCGCATCCACGAGGAAAACAAGGGCTGGACCTGCGCCAAGTTCCTGCTCGCCCACGAGCGTTCCGGCATCGCCGGGGTGGCCCGCTCCAAGCGCGGCATCGAGCGCATCCGCGACATGGCCTCGACCGAGCTGGGCGACGACGGCGCGCCGCTGATCGCCGACCCGCAGTTCAAGCGCAAGGTCGCCGAACTGGAGATCGACCTGACGGCGCTGGAGTTCACCGAACTGCGCACGCTGGCCGCCGAGAGCGCCGGCAAGGGCCCGGGACCGGAATCCTCGCTGCTAAAGATCAAGGGCACCGAGATCCAGCAGCGCGTCACCGAGCTCGCCCTGGAGGCCGCCGGCCACTACGGCGCGCCCTACTTCCGCGGCTTCCCGAACGACGGGGACAACATGCACCCCATCGGGCCGGAATACGCCCACCGCACCGCGCCGACCTATTTCAACGTCCGCAAGACGTCGATCTATGGCGGCTCCAACGAAATCCAGCGCAACATCATCGCCAAGATGGTGCTTGGGCTCTGAGTAATCCCCCCTCCCTGCGTCCTTCGACACGCGCCTGCGGCGCTGCTCAGGATGACGAAGGTGGGGGCCTACTGAATTAGTCATCCTGAGCAGACCGCACAGCGGCCGTGTCGAAGGACGCAAAACAAGGAAGCGCCCTGATGGACTTCAACTTCACCGAAGAGCAGTCGATGCTGCGCGACACGGTCGCGAGCTTCCTGCAGGACAAGTACGACTTCGAGACCCGCCGCAAGATCGTGGCGTCTGACACGGGCTGGCGGCAGGACTATTGGGCGGCCTTCGCCAACGAGCTTGGCATCCTCGGCGCGCCGTTCTCGGAAGAGCTGGGCGGCCTGGGCGGCGGCGCCATCGAGAACATGATCGTCATGGAGGAGTTCGGTAAGGCGCTGGTCGTCGAACCCTACCTCGGCACGGTCGTCATCGGCGGCGGCTTCCTGAAGCATTCCGGCCACGCGTCGGCGTCCGACCTGATCGCGGGCATCATCGGCGGCGAAACCGTGATCGCCTTCGCCTACGCCGAGCCTCAGGCGCGCTACAACTGGGCCAACCTGAAGACGACGGCCAAGAAGGAAGGCGCCGGCTACGTGCTGAACGGCCACAAGGCGGTCGTCGTCGGCGCGCCCTGGGCGACCCACCTGATCGTCACCGCCCGCACCGGCGGCTCGCAGTCGGAAGCCAAAGGCGTTTCGGTCTTCCTGGTCGAGAAGAACGCGCCGGGAATCGTCACCCGTGACTACCCGACGGTCGACGGCCAGCGCGCCTCGGAGGTCTACTTCGAGAACGTCTCAATTCCGGCCGAAGCCCTGATCGGCGGCGAAGGCGCGGGCCTGCCGCTGGTCGAGAAGGTCATAGACGAAGCCACCGCCGCGGTCTGCGCGGAAGCGGTCGGCGCCATGCGCAAGCTGCACGAGGGCACGCTCGACTACGCCCGCCAGCGCAAGCAGTTCGGCCAGCCGATCGCCAACTTCCAGGTGCTGCAGCACCGCATGGTCGACATGCTCATCAACCTGGAGCAGTCGGTGTCGATGACCTACATGGCCACGATCAAGGTCAGCGACGACGCCGAGCGCGCCAAGGCCGTCTCCGCCGCCAAGGTGCAGATCGGCAAGGCCTGCAAGTTCGTCGGCCAGCAGGCGATCCAGATCCACGGTGGCATGGGCATGACCGATGAGCTTTCCATCGGCCACTACTTCAAGCGCGCCACCATGATCGAAGGCCTGTTCGGCTCGGTGGACCACCACCTGCGCCGCTACGAGAGCCTGAGCTTCGACAAGGCGGC